>JAIROD010000500.1 GCA_031257725.1 Planctomycetaceae bacterium
GGGACACGTGTCTTTGGGGCAGGGACACCCGATGATCATAACCAAGAATTATTTCCATCGGAAGTATCTGTCTATTTTAAACACGAAATACACAAAATACACGAAAATTTTCCTAGCGTTCACAGGGTGGTTGTTCAATTAGGTCAATTAAAGTAGAAAATTGCGAGGTAGGCGATCCGTCCGCCAGACGGTCGCACCGGTTGAGATTTCACTAACCCCAGGAAGGTTTGTCCTGTCTATCGCACGTCGATTCAATAATAGACATTTTCGCTAACCGAAGGATCGCACGCGTCCCGCGTGCATGAGTTAGCGCAAATGTCTCATTTCACCCTAACTCTGGGGATGCACGCGGGACGCGTGCGTTCCTTTCCTAAATAAACCTGTTCGTGTTGTTTCATCATGTTTACGGTTAGCGAAAAGGTCTAATATCATGCCGTTTGCGGTATAACGATCAATTTTGTATGGGCGCTTCGTCTTCTTCGCCGTATGTTGTATAGTAATAAGGCGTTACAGCGGCGAATTCTGCGCCGCAGGTATCCACCATTTTTCGTACCGCAACAATACCATGATCCATCCGTTGCCGACGAACCCATTTTTCAGTTGTTCCGAAAATTTCGGCGAGCCTGTGGTCGGAAAATCCGAGTCGTTTCAAATACAACATCCTTTCCGGAGTGATGTCGTCGAGTCGGCAACCTTCGAGTTCGAGTTCGACTTGAACCAGTTCTGCAATCTGTTCCAAAAACCACGGATCAATTCCTGTCAAACGATATAAATCATCAACCTCCGCACCTTGTCGTAAAGCCGAAGCAAGTTGGTAAAGCCGATCACGTGTCGGCACACCGATTTTTCTGTACAATTCGTCAAGAGCAAGCGGAGAATCGTCGGCGTTGAACAGTCCAAAACGCCGGTTTTCCATTGATCGAATCGTTTTTTGCAATGCTTCTTTGAACGTTCTTCCGATTCCCATTGCCTCGCCGACTGATTTCATTTGTATGGAAAGCGTTTCATTTCCTTCGGGGAATTTTTCAAACGCGAATCGCGGGATTTTGACAACAACATAATCAATAGTCGGTTCAAAGCAAACGCTGGTTGTTTGTGTGATTTCATTACGTAATTCATCTAGGGTGTAACCGACGGCGACTTTAGCGGCGATTTTTGCGATAGGAAATCCGGTTGCTTTTGAGGCAAGCGCGGAACTTCGGCTGACTCGCGGGTTCATTTCGATAACAACAAGCCGACCGGTTTTGGGATGTTGAGCGAATTGGATATTGCAACCGCCGGTTTCAACACCGACGGCGCGAATAATTTTGATGGAATCATCGCGCATTTTCTGATATTCGCGGTCGGTCATTGTTTGAACCGGTGCAACCGTAATGGAATCACCGGTATGCACGCCCATTGGGTCGAAATTTTCGATGGAACAGACGATAACGACATTATCGTTTTTATCCCGCATCATTTCCATTTCAAATTCTTTCCAACCGACAAGACATTCTTCAATAAGAACTTCATGAACCATACTGGCGGAAAGTCCGCCGTGAACGATTTTTTCAAATTCTTCTTTGTTGTAAGCGATTCCTCCGCCGGTTCCGCCGAGCGTGAATGCCGGACGCACAACGCAGGGCAAACCGATAATTTCCAATGCGGCAAAGGCTTCATCATGACTTCGTGCCAATTCGCTTTTGGGCAGATCAATTCCGGCGTTCCGCATTGTTTCGCGGAACAGATCACGGTCTTCGGCACGGCGAATGACATCCCGATCGGCACCGATCATTTCGATGCCGAGTTCGTCAAGGATTCCTGTTTCGGCGACTTGTAGAGCAACATTGAGAGCGGTTTGTCCTCCGAGAGTTGGCAATAGGGCGTTGGGACGTTCTTTTCGGAGAATAGCGGCAACATATTCGGGAGAGATGGGTTCGATGTAGGTTCGGTCGGCTCCAACCGTGTTGAATGTTGCGGGGTCGGTCATAATTGTTGCCGGATTGGAGTTAACGAGTACAATCTCATAACCTTCTTCCCGCAATGCTTTACAGGCTTGCGTGCCGGAATAGTCAAATTCACAGGCTTGACCAATAATAATCGGACCTGCTCCGATAATCGCTATTTTCTTTAAGTCGGTTCGTCTAGGCATGTTCGATTGTTATCTGACTGATAAATCGTTTAAATCGTTGTTAAAATATTGAAAAACAACCAATCAAAAGGTTGTTTAATCTTAAATATTTCAAAACTTTTAACAAGTCCCCTCGCCGTTGTCCGTGCCGATTTCAGAGCCGCAACCGAAAGGTTGCCTACCTGAGGGAGCGTTTTCCGTTTGTGGGTGACGGTCATTCTTTCGCCCTGAAAGGGCAACACAAGCCAGCCCGCCGCATCGCGGCGGGTAACAGCAAACACCATCAACGCCCTGAAAGGGCAATAGATTCTATTGCCCTTTCAGGGCGTTGATTTTCGGGGCAATCGCACCCGCCGCGATGCGGCGGGCTGGTATGTATTGCCCCTTCAGGGCGAAGGATTGACCGATCAGGGCGAAGGATTGACCGATCAGGGCGAAGGATTGACCGGTCAGGGCGAAGAATTGATCAGTAGCCCTAACGGGAGTGGAAAGAACATCACCCGCCAACGGAAAACATTCCCCGATCTCATGGGTCTCTAAGCCCCTTTCCTGAAACACGCCGCTCAATAAAAAACTTCGGGACGATAGGGACAATCGACCATTCTTCTTGATTTGTAATATATCAGTGAAATATTTTTTTTTAACTATTCAGCCGTTTCCTCCGAATGACCACCCCTAGCCCCTCCGAAGGAGGGGAATTATTCCCCTCCTTCGGAGGGGCTAGGGGTGGTAAAAAATAAACTTCATCAATCTCCGAAAAATTCCACTGATATATTACACCTTATTTATATTCGCCGGGCATACCGTAATCTTCTTTTAATGGAGAATCTCCATAATTCAGAATTTACCGATATATCGTCCCTAACGGGACGAACATATTCATTATCACAAACAATAATAATCACTGAATAGTTACAAATTCCATTCAATAATTACAAAAACAGACGAATGCCAATAAATTTTGAACAAAAAGAAATCCGGTTTATTACCGGATCGCAACTCCTTTACGGTG
>JAIROD010000518.1 GCA_031257725.1 Planctomycetaceae bacterium
CCGCCGGTTGAAACCGGCGGTTATTCACATAAAACGCCTACGGCGTTAAATCAAACCAATGCGTAACATGAGTTAGTAAAAACCGCTCGGCGAGCGGTTGCCTACCATCGAATGACCAATCTACTGAATAATTACGTAATTTATTGTTCTTACCATGTACTATGTATTATGTAAAATCATGCAGAAAAGAGATTATTTTTATTTTATATTTTTTATTCTATTTTTTGTGGTTATTGATGAGATTGTTATTGCGCAGACGGAGGGTCGGCGGTTACGTTATACTTATGTTCGTCGCGCGGATTCGCGCGAGGGCGATCAGAAGGTAGTTACGGTACCGGCGACCAATCCGCGTCAAGCCAAGATTGACGCGCAAACATATCATATTGGTTGGGATGCAGTTGAGGCGTGGATGGGACAATCTCGAGTGATGTACAATGTTCTGCTAAGAAAAAGGGCTCCGTATATTCCCGGCACCCCTCCGGTATTGCGGTCAATTCCTCAAGAACGTCGCCAGAACGTCCCCCGTAATTGATTCCAATCGTAACTATTCCGTTGCTTGTCGAGAAAAACGGACCAATCAATCAACGGGAAATCTCTCATCATTCAGAATTTACCGAAAGTTAATAGCATGGGTATGCCCCGCGTTGTTAGACTTAACCCCCAAACACGGGGTACGGGGTGAACTTCGTCGTTAACCTAAAAACACGGAGTGAACGTAACTGTCTATTTTAATTTTCGTAAATTTGTTTACGAACGGAAATTACATGGTAGGCAACCTTTCGCCGAAAGGTTGCGCCGGTTGGTTTATTATTCGAGTTGTACGCGGTTGGTTTTTAATTTCCCTCTGCAAACAGGGGCAAGTCGGCTATCGCCGACTATCGCCGACGCGACCTTTCGGCGAAAGGTCGCCTACCATCGACTGAATAGTTACGTTTTTAAATTTCTTTGCAGCAGGATCGTGATTAAACGTACACAATTGTTCTGCCTTTGATTGTTCCTTTATACACGTTGGATTCATTGACATAAATGGTTCCGGTTCCGTTATCGCAATTGAAATGACATTCGCCGTTACTATCGGTGAATTGGCTGTTGGTGTGCCCGCGAAACAATCCCTCAAAACCAACACTCACTCTTTTAGAAACAGCGGGGTTACCCGAACTACGATAAAAAACTTGAACGGAAAACATAATCGTTTCACCTTTCTTGGTTACTACTAAGGGTTCTTTGAAAAACAATCGATTCTGTGACGAAAAAAAAATATTACATTAATTAAAAATATCTAATTGCTTGACAATTTGCTGTATCGTAATAAATACCCGGATCGTTTGAAAACATCCGCAGAGCCCGATGAAAATGAATAGGATTGCCCAACCGCTCTTTTCGATGAATGTTGATACAATGCCTCTGCCGTAGTTATATTTTTCGTTGATCTCGCAAATGACCACACTCATGATGGAAAGCGGTATCCACAACCAAAACAACCAAACATCGTATTGGGATTCGAGGAAACTAATTTTCGCGATGACCGCCAAAGAAAACAATATCCCTTGTAACAACAAGACCCGTTTCCAAAATTCGCCGTTGAATAAATAATCTTGCCAATAAACACGAATAATCTTACCAATAAACCAAACAATATTACCAATCCCAATAAAAAAATTATGAGCAAAGGCAATTGCCGAATAAATTTTGTTGCGTATTGGTAAAGGCGGCGGTATTACCGGTGATGGTTTGGGTTGAACGGCGTGATTGATCGACGGTAACGGCGGTATCACCGGAGACGGTTGGGGCGGTGTTACGGGATTATCCATAATAGGTGGAGGGTAAAACGGATTTCCCGACGGCGGAGTTGGACGTTTTGTCATCAGTCTAATAATTGTAAAGTTTTTGTATTATTTCACTGGATTGTTATACTCGTCAAGTAATTCATGTAAAAAATTTTATTTTTTGTGAAAACTTGGTCAACCGAACCTTTGGTTCGTATATACTTTGAACGGTAACAAAAGGGTCTTTTCTAGGAACGCGGGCGTCTCGCCCGCATAATCATGCAGTCGGGACGACTGCGTTCCTAAAACAACCCATTTCTAACCGTTTGCAGTATATCATAGGCAACCTCTAAAAATTCTTTTTCCTAAACACAAATTTGATTTAAAATCATTCGTCCACTTTGTCTCTATCGTCACTTAACTCTAATTTTAGGGACATAAATGATTTTAGGAACAAATTGGGACAAATAATTCTGTGATTAAAAACGAATTTTTAGAGGTTGTCATCAAACTAAAACCAGGAATGTTGTCCCGGAATTGGCACCGGATACGAGCCGTTAGCGTTTGGAACGACAGGCGGATTCATTCCGGCAACACATTCTTCAGGGGCTGGCTTGAACACGAACTTCGAATCGTATAATTCCTGCCACGAAATCATTTTACCGGTGTAAGCCGCAATTTGTCCGAGAATAGCAAGCGTGGTACTTTTCGAAACGTAATCTCCGGAATCAATCCGTTCCCCTTTTCGCAACGCATTGAACAAGGCGGCTTGCTCTTCGGCATGACCGCCGAGTTTTTGCCCTTCGTACTGCCAGTTTGTTTCCCCGACAATTTTCGCCGCATTCCAGTAGGCAGTACCTTTCGAACCGATAATCAAGTCATCGTAGGAATTGTAACACCCGGTTTCCGTCCGGCAAAAAGCGTAAAAACGTAAAGAATCACCGGGATAGATAAATGTTGCGGCGTGATGATCGAATACGTTACCGAATTGCCGGGCAGTCATCGAGGCACGACCGCCCATTCCAAAGGCGTGTGTGGGTGTTTTACCGCCGAGCAGCCACGTCATGCGGTCAACATTGTGAACCAGCGATTGCGTAAAATCGTCACCGGAAAGCCAACTGAACATATATTGGTTGTAAACTTGTACATCCAGTTCGGACATTCCATTCGGGTAACCGCGAACTCCGTAAGGCGCGCGCAAAAAGGTACTCTGAATCATTCGGACTTCACCGATGACTCCGTTGTGAACTTGTTCGACGAGTGCCTGATATTGCGGACAATAACGGCTATGCAAACCGGAAAGAAACGATAATTTCTTTTCACGTGCGATTGCAATCGCTTCCTCTAAGGTATGAATACCGGCGGAATCAATGGCGTTTGGTTTTTCGACAAAAACATGCTTTCCGGCTTCAACCGCATGTTTCGCGTAAAGCGGATGAAACTTTGCGGCACAGGCAATTAGAATCACATCGCTGCCGGAAGCAATGACACCCTGATCATTCTGAAAACCGTCGAAAATTCGGTCTTCCGTAATATCACATTGTTCGGGAAATTGCTTCCGTAACGCCTCAGCTCCGGCTTTGGCGCGATCTTTGAAGTAATCACCGACGGCGACAATGCGAACATCTTTTCCGGTATTCAGGGCTTGGTTGGCGGCACCGAGACCGCGTCCGCCGCAACCGACCAAACCAATTTTAATTGTTCCGCTTCCTTGAGCGTGGGCAAACCGCGCAACAGAAAGTCCTGACGAAACGGCAACTCCGGCAATCGTTGACGTTTTTAAAAATTCACGACGTGTTGATGCTTTCATTTGGATTCTCCTTAAATTTAGGGGAAAGGTTAATGAGGAATAAAAATAACGTTATTGTTATTCCTTTTGTTCAGTTCTTTACTTTGATTTTGTCACATTTTCAAAAATCACGGGACCGCCGTATTTTCCGGTTGTTACGAGATCGACATCGCCGTCGTTGTCTATGTCAACCGGATAAATCGCCATGCCCGCGCCGACTCCTTCATTTTCAGTAATTGTGTTTCGTTTCCAAACAACAGAGCCGTCAGGTTGACGTTGAAATTTGTACCAATAAACACACAACGGAGCGTCTTCTTCGGGATCACCGCCGTTGTGAGCGCGAAAACGTTTTCCCGTAACCAATTCAGGAAGTCCGTCGCCATCAAGATCAACTAAAACCAACGAATGCGCCTGCGTCCACGATTTGTCAATGAGATGTTGTTTCCATTGATCTTTTCCTTCGAGTTGCTCATACCAGAAAATACCGTAACGATGTGCGGAACTTGTAATAATATCGTTTCGTTTGTCGCCGTTCACATCATAAACCAGAATTTGCGGTGTATGTTCTGTTTTTCCATCTGGCGCACCAAGCGACCACGAATGACGTATCCATTCCCCGTCTGGTTTTGACGGGGCTTCAAACCATGCCGATGGACGCAGAAAATCCGGTTTCCCGTCGCCGTTCACATCGCCAACACCAATACCGTAATCAATATTTTCTGCACTGACCAAATGTTTAACAAGCCCTTGAGTTCCATCGGCTTTCTTTTCAACAGCAAACCATGCAGTCGTCAATGTATGAGGAACAATTTCGTCCGCTTTTCCGTCGCCGTTTACGTCACAAAAATCGCCGCATTCAAAGTTACCGTTTTTTTCTACAAGAAAAATCTCCCACAAAACGTTGTCTTTCCCGGGATTTTTTAACCACTCAATACTTTTTCCGTGCCACGAAAGTGTAACAACATCCAGCAAGCCGTCGCCGTCCACATCTATCGGAGCATCCATAAAATCCCAAGCGTAACCATTACCTTTTTCGTTAATGTCGGATTTGATTTCACGAAATTTAACTTTCTTCCAATCCGGCGCGTAATAAATATTTTCGCCGGACACAATATCAGGAAGACCGTCTTTATTGAAATCACCGATTCCGCAACACTCGTTTCGGTAATTGTCGATTTTCTTCACCCGAAATTGCGGCTGTTCCGCAATGACAGAAACGTTGAAAAATATCGCTGTAAAAATCAGAAGCGATAAAAAAATATTCTTTTGCATCATGTTAATTTTTTAAAAGGTTTATTGTGAGTACATTTTCAAAATGAAAATGATAGGGAAATTGTATCGGGTTAGTTTGTGGCGAGAGGAAAATAGCAGTGTCCTCCGTTCAGGTAAATTTAATGATAGTTACATTTTAATGTGTCCTGTTGCATCGCGGTGCGGCATATCACTACAAATCAGTAAAACGTATCATATACTATTAGTATATTCCTGTCAATTGACACCCTTACTGAATTTTTTTTCAAGATTTTTCCTTACGATCTGATAACTGTCTATTTTATTTTTTACCTTATCACGGCGCAGCTGCAACCAACCAAAAACCAATTTTAATTGTTCCACTTTCCTGAGCATGGACAAGCCGCGCAACAGAAATACACGCCGAAACTGTTACTCCGCCAATTGCTGACGTTTTTAAAAAATCACGACGTGTTGGTGTTTTCATTTTGGTTCTCCTTAAATTTAAGGGAATGGTTAATGAGGAATAAAAAGTAACGAAATGTTTATTCAATCTCTAAGTGGATTGTATTTACTTTACCTTTTTCAAGTGTACAAGTCAATCCGCTTGTTTGTGGATTATTGTACTTTTCCGGAATTAGGGAAACAGTTTCCGGCATACCGTCATTGTCTGTATTTCCCGGATGTCCTTCGGGATATTTTGAATTGGTGTTACCGGAAGATTTTTTTAATTCCTTTGTCGAATAAATGGCAATTTTAGCGTTACCAACGGGAATACCATCACCTGAACGATAGGTTGTCGGATTAACAATTTGTCCGTTGACAATTTCAGCGTTTCCGCTGGTGGATCCGGTAACATCAAAAACGATGGTTCCTTTTTCCAATGGTTTTCCTTTGTATTGAACCGTTCCTTCCACTTGAACAAGCGGAGGGCGATTGTACTTTGAACAACCGGTCAATAGTGATAGTGATACACTAATTAAAAAAATAATAATTAAATAATGTTTCATAATTTTTTTCTGTAGTAAAAATTTAAAAAAGGTTAAGGGATTCGGAGAGTTTCTCCTCCGGCACGTGATGCCATTGCGCGATAAGCGGCATGTTCGACACTTTCCGCAACAAATTTAACCGAACCGTCACACAAACCAAACGATGCGCCGCCGGAATGCATACTACGAAAACCATACGACGCATCCCACTGCGGATTGGCTTGGGTCGGTGGATTGGCAATCAGCTGTTCGTTCTGATAATTGATCGGATGAGCAGTGATGGCTGAACTTTGTGTAATAAAATTTTGATTAATACAAAGGTAACCGATACATTCTCCGAGAAGAAATGTATTTGCTGTACCGTCCGTGATGTCAGAAAAGTTTGCCGTCCAAATATATCGTCCCATTGGACCGCGAGCAGGACGCATTCCATTATCATGGGGGGAACCTTGACCATAAACGTCATAACTTCCAGATGTATTATTAGGATCGGTATATTCAACTTCACCAACACCCGTATTACTACGGTAATCACCAATATTGATGGCGTAATCTATTTGGCGGATTTTATATGTTGGAGCAGCGAAATATTGTTCTTCGCAAAGTTCCTGATTCCATGGGTCGGAAGGACACAGAAAACAGGACGGAGGAAGCGGATCACGGGTTAATAGCGGCCAATTGTTGGCGTGCCAAGACGTAACGTTCTTATCAAGATTTTGATAAAAAGCGTTTTGCTCGACAAATGGGAGAAGCGGAATTGTCCAACCCCAACGACGGTCAAGACCTGGAGCCATCGGAAATTTCTCATAGATATCATGGTAGTTGTGAAAACCAAGAACCTGTTGTTTCAGATTGTTGGTACATGACATTCGTCTTGCCGCTTCTCTCGCAGCTTGAACCGCTGGTAGTAGAAGAGCGATTAACACGCCGATAATCGCAATCACCACAAGAAGTTCGACTAAGGTAAAGCCAAACGGTGAAGAACGAAAAAGTTGTAAGAAGTTTACAGAAAAGAGTTTAGAACGATTGGAGTGAAAACACTCTCCACTCTCCGTTTTTAACTTTCCTCTACATACTGCCCCCCCCCCCCTGTCTTACCCATTTTAACATTTGATTTTTCGCAAAAAATTCTGCAAAAATCCCAACCAAACACATC
>JAIROD010000527.1 GCA_031257725.1 Planctomycetaceae bacterium
GTCCGTTACCGCCGGTTGAAACCGGCGGTTATTCACGTTGAACCCCTAAAGGGGTTGTTGCTTATAATAAATCAACCGCAAAATGTAAAACCTCCAATTTAGTGAATAGATACAAAAAAAATATTCCACTGATATATTACTCTATTAACTATTAATTAATAATTATTAACTTATGTTAGGCATTCGGCGACTCCCTATAATGACCGAACAACCCCTTTAGGGGTTCAACGTGAATAACCGCCGCCAGTTAGTAGATACTGAACCGGCGGTAACGGACACACAACCACGTAACTGTCTATTTTAAACACGAAACACACTAAAAATTACATAAAAATCCTTTTCGTGAAATTTCGTGTGTTGATCAATTGGCAATAACAACTCCCTCTTGTTTTTTCTCCCGCCGTTTGTAAAATATCCGGCAATAATTTGAATCAGATCGCAAGTTTTTGCTCTTGTGCTTCCTACCTCACCCGGTTCGCCGGTTGGAAGTTACGAATAATAAATCCGACTAATCATTGCGTTTCCCGAAAGGGAACGTTATGAGTCGGACTTGCGGGTTTCGGAGTATGCGCTTTGCTGCGCTTACTTTGCCGTTTGTTACTGCGCGGCTAGTTCTGTGAGGGAACGGGAAATTCGCTTGGAGCAACATAGCGTTCCTATTTTTCTGCGCTGTGTTTTCTTGACGGTCTGCTTTTCGCAACACGAAAGGCGGAACATGATGCCACAAAATTCTAAAAAATCAAAATCGTTTGACGGCGGTTTGAAGTCTATAATTGATTACAACAATTCAATCAAACCAAACAGCGGTTTACTCAAAACACTCAAAATTGCTCTTCCGCAATTCTTTGAAAAAGATGTTTACGATGAAAACGGAAATCTCGTCAAAAACGGTGATTTTAAAACCGACAAATTTCTCGATGAATTGAAATCAAATAACATAACCGAATCGCGTGACGGTTACAAACTTGCTTTTGTCGGCAAAGAATATGCACGGTTACAAACCGGTTGTCTGTCCGAAACAATGATTGTTCCCGACACAGAACACAACTCGCAAAAAGAAAACGCAAACAGCGGAAACGTTTTTATTACCGGCGACAATCTCGAAGCGTTACGGCATCTACAAAACGCTTACACCGGAAAAATCAAAATGATTTACATTGACCCGCCATACAATACCGGATCAGACAATTTTACTTACAACGACAAATTTGAATTTACCGACGAACAATTGAAATCTGCATTGGGTTATGACGACAATGAAATTGCAAGATTAAAATCTCTTCAAGGAAAATGTTCTCATTCCGCGTGGATGACTTTTATGTATCCGCGATTAAAACTCGCACAAAAATTATTGACCGACGACGGCGTTATTTTCGTTTCAATCGATGACAACGAACAGGCAAATTTGAAATTGTTAATGGATGATATTTTGGGAGAGGGGAATTTTGTTGCGGTTTTTAATTGGCAAACAAAGAAAGCCGCTCAAGGAATGACAACAGAAAATATGATTGTGGATAATCATGAAGATATTTTAGTTTACGCAAAGCAAAAAAGTAATTTTAGATTCAAAGGCATGAAACGAGATGAAAATAGCGGGTTTTCCAATCCTGATAATGATCCTCGTGGATTATGGAAAAGGCAATATTTGCAACGATTAGGACAAGGACTTCCCGTCAGAACAGTTATTGATCCAGCAACAGGAAATAAATTTATATTTGAAACTCCATACACACAAGAAAAATTAGATTTATGGATTAGAGAGAACAGGATAATTTTTCCAAAATCTAAAGATAATTATCCTGCTAGAAAAGAATTTTTATTAGAATATGAAAACGAACAACAATTAGTAACTTCATTAGGTTTGTATGCTACAAAAGCTACAACAGAAAAATTGTACAATTTATTTGAGAAGAAAAAAATATTTACTAATCCTAAACCAGATACATTGCTGTTTGATTTATTTAGTTATATCACATTGGATAATGATATAATCCTTGATTTTTTTGCTGGTTCCGGCACGACAGCTCATGCGGTAATGCAACTGAACGCGGAAGATGGCGGTAACCGTAAATTTATTATGGTTCAAATAGACGAAGAAACTAAAACTGATAGCGAAGCATTCAAAGCTGGTTACAAAACAATTGATAAAATTGCACGAGAACGAATCAAACGGGCGGCGAAAAAAATTAAAACGGAAAAAGGATTGGCGTTACCAAAAGATTTTGACGGCGGTTTTAGGCATTATCGTTTGGTTATGCCGGACGTGAAAACGTTGGATAAAATTATTGAATTTGATCCCAAAAGCAAGAAATTGTTCGATATTGGTATGATTGATCAATTTTCCTACAAAGAAACAAAAACAAGCGGATTGGAAACATTGCTTACAACTTGGTTGATTGACGACGGTTATCCCTTTGACACAAAGATCGAAACAAAAATATTTGCCGATTATCAATCACATTATATTGAAGAATCCGCAACACTTTATCTGATCAATCAGGACTGGAATACGAAAGCGTTGAAAGTATTGTTGAACGAAATCGGTAAAAATAAATTGATTGTGAAAACAATTATTGTTTATGCCTATTCTTTTGGTTTTGAATCCATGCGTGAATTGAAAACAAACATCAAAACAAATCTTGAGAACCCGCCGGAAATTATTGTGAGATATTGAAAGGTAACTGTCTATTTTGTTTAAAATAGATACAAAAAAAATATTCCACTGAAATATTACCAATTTTTTATTTTCAAGCAATTAATTAATAAATTAATTAATAAATTAATAGTTAACGACGGGGTTTACCCCGTGTTTTAGGGTTAAGTTGAACAACGCGGGGCAAACCCACGCCGTTAACTTTCGGTAAATGCTGAATTATTAGAGGTTCCCTAGAGTGTATTATCAGCTCATGTTACCCATTGGTTTGATTTAACGCCGTAGGCGTTTCGTACCTGTCTATTTTAATTTTTATTAGTCCTGCAAGGACGACATTTTATTAACCGTATGCTTTAGCATACGGATAGGGCAAACACACCACAAAAGGTAACTGTCTATTTTACAATCAACCAGT
>JAIROD010000528.1 GCA_031257725.1 Planctomycetaceae bacterium
GTATGTTTGGAATATTACATGATAAGCCCAAACCTGTCAAGCCCTCCGCCAAAATTTTTTTCTGTTGCCTATCGACAACGCAACTGTGGGTGAAAACCCTTCGGCGAAAGGTTGCCTACCTCTTGTTTCTTTATCATCAGGTCAATAATCAAGTCGAACAACGCGGGGCAAGCCCGCGCCGTTAACTTTCGGTAAATTCCGAATGACGAGAGATTCCCCTTGATAGTCCCATGCGGGACGGAATAATTACACGAATTGAACACGCGACAACCTTAATCGTCATCCCCAAACAACAACCGCTTCCGGTATGATTTGAGTTTTTGGAAATGATCTGTCGATATTTAAGAGTTAGAAATCGGGGTGAATGTTGAAATGTTATTTGGTGATTGTATAATTTGCGGTTACTTTACTTCTTTTTTTCACGTTTACTGTTATTGCCTCACCCTTTTACCTTTCCAATTTTACTATGACACGAATCACTTTTTCATGTTGTTGTCTGTTTGTTTTTTACTCATTGAGTAATACTATTTCCGGTTTGGCGCAGGACCGGTATGTTCCGAAGAATTTTCAGGAACGGTTGCATCAAGACTGGATACTTCAGGACGCAGGAATAAACGCCCGTTGTTTTACTGATCCTGAAGGAAATACGCTTGAAATCAAAATGCTCGAAAAAGTTTTGACCGAACTCGATGAAAACGCTCCATCTTTTCGGGATGAGTTGAGAAAATTACAAGACACAAAAACATCGGGAAATAATCCGGTTTGGAAAGAGTTGTATCTGAGGGCATGCACCGAACGCCGTCGAAAACGGTTACAAATTGTTTGTGAACATTATCCGGCGATTGTTTATGCGAAACATCAGGTTCACGGCGGTTCACACTATGCCTACACCGAAGCCCCAAGCGACGCCCAATATCCGGAACGTCGTGATATGCTTGGCGGAAAGATTTTGTCGCTTCAAATTCAGCCGGACGGTTCAGTTACGGAACGGTTGCTTGTTGAAGCTCCGCAAGGCGGAACGCTGCGCGATCCTGCCGTTTCCTTCGACGGACGTAAAATTGTTTTTTCGATGCGCCACAGTTATGAAACGGACGACTATCATCTGTACGATTATGATGTTGAAACGAAAGAAATTCGGCAATTGACGTTTGGAGTTGGTTTTGCCGATGTGGAGCCGTGTTATTTACCGGACGGTAATATCCTGTTTTGTTCAACACGTTGTATGCAGATTGTGGATTGTTGGAGGACGGATGTGACGAATCTTTATCTTTGCGATTCGGATGGGCGTTTTTTGCGGCGAATAAGTTTCGATCAGGTTCACACCAATTACCCGCAGGTTTTAAGCGATGGACGGGTCATTTATACACGTTGGGATTATAATGATCGGGGGCAAATTTTTCCGCAACCGCTTTTTGTTATGAATTATGACGGAACCGGTCAAACCGAGTATTACGGTAACAATTCATGGTTTCCGACAACCATTCTTCATGCCCGCGGTATTCCCGATTCAAATAAAGTTGTTGCGGTTGCCGGCGGACATCATACTCATCAACGCGGTAAACTTATCGTCATCGACCGAGCCAAAGGAACGCAGGAAAATCTGGGTGTTCGACTGGTTGCGCCGCCGCGTGAAACGAAAGCCGAAAAAATTGACGCTTACGGTCAGAACGGCGATCAGTTTCAATATCCATTGGCGATTGACGAAAATCATTTTATTGTTGCTTACACTCCGGACGGTTTTCCGACAAGAAATCATTACGATATTCCATTCGGACTGTATTCCATGGACATTAACAACGCCAAGCGTGAATTGTTGGCTTATGATCCGGCGGTGAGTTGCGGTCAACCGGTTCCGCTACAGGCTCGTCAATTGCCCATGCTTCGCACCACTCCGGTTGATTATGAAACCAAAACCGGTTCGTATTATGTTCAGGATGTTTATTTCGGTCCCGGTTTGGAAGGGGTTGAACGTGGAACGGTTAAGGAATTACGGGTTGTTGCGTTGGAGTTTCGCCCCGCCGGAATTTTGGAAAACGGCAGCAGCGGTCCAGGCGGCAGTGCATTGGTTTCAACGCCTATTTCCATTAATAACGGTTCATGGGATGTGAAACGGGTTCTTGGAACGGTTCCGGTTGAAGCGGACGGTTCGGCGTTTTTTGAAGTTCCGGCAAGAACGCCCCTGTTCTTTCAACTACTGGATGCTCACGGTGAAGTGGTTCAGTCCATGAGAAGTTGGTCAACATTGCAACCGGGCGAAATGTTTTCCTGTGTCGGCTGCCACGAAGAAAAAGGAACAACTCGTAATAACCCTCAATCACGCGGCGGCGCAATGCGGGCATTAGCGTTGCGAAAATCGCCGCGTCAACCGGTTCCGCTTAATGGAGTTGCCGCCGAGACCGGATTCAGTTTTGATCGGATTATCCAACCGATTCTCGATAAACATTGCGTTCAATGTCATACCGGAATCGAAAATGAAGCAACCGCCAAACTTGTCGGTAACAATAAAGTGCCGTTTAGTCTTTTGGGCAATCAATTTAACGAACCGAAATTCAATATGGCGGGGCGGCGTTTTAGCGAATCGTATATCAATCTGACTCGTCGGGGACAACCCAATGAGATTGTTTGTTGGCTGAATGTTCAGTCGGTTCCGACCATGTTGCCGCCTTACTTTGCCGGTTCGCCGAAAAGCAAACTACTCAGAATGTTTGGAGAAAACGCGGAATCTTATCAAAAAACAGACTCTCAACAAAAAACAGACTCACATCAAAAAATAGATTCTCAACAAAAAATGGAAATGGAATCATATCATAAAAATGTCCGGCTTAGTGATCTTGAACGTCGTCAACTTGCTCTTTGGATTGATTTGCTTGTTCCATTCTGTGGTTCTTACACGGAGGCTAATAGTTGGAACGAATTGCAAAAAGCGGAATTTGCCTATTATCTTGCGAAACGGAGTCGCATGACGGAAATTGAACATGAAAACATTACTAAATTTGTCTCATGGCGTAACGGTGAATTGGAACTTCCGAAGCCGGAACATTTTACTCAATTTGAATCCGGCGGTCGGAATTTTAAGAAACAATTTATCGAAAACCGGTTAGCGTTGCGAAACAATTTGCCGATTGTTGGCAAACACAGTGGTCGGGACAATGTGTACAGGAATCTTGCGTTAAATTCGGGAGATGTTCAGGGTGAGGCGTTGTCGTTTCCGCATGCGTTTTCGAACAGCGGGTATGCCGGAATGGATTGCTTTGCGGCAAAAAATGTTCTGGACGGACGGCGTGACAATCGAGGACATGGCAATCAATTTCCGTCGTGGGGACCCAATAAACGTACTGATTTATTTTTAACGATTGAATTTGGTCGTCCTGTTGAGATTGACAAGGTGATTGTTTGGCATCGTGCTGATTTTCCACACGATACGGTATGGAAAACGGGAACGCTGAAATTTTCTGATGGTTCTGCTCTTGACATTTCGTTTGAAAAATCGGCAGAGCCGCAAACAATGGAGTTTCCCAAACGAACCGTTACCTCGCTGACGTTTACGAATCTGCAACAAGATTTCCCACTTGGCTGGACAGGTTTCACCGAAATCGAAGTCTGGGGAAAAGATCTCCCGTAAAAATAAAACAGACCGAAGAGCGTTTGGCGTTTATCACAGAATAGGGAATCTCTCATCATTCAGCATTTACCGAAAGTTAACGGCGTGGGCTTGCCCCGCGTTGTTAGGCTTAACCCCAAAACACGGGGTAAACCCCGTCGTTAACTAAATTTACCAAACGTTAACGGCGTGGGCTTGTCCCGCGTTATTTGACTTCACCCTAAAACACGGGGTAACCCCGTCGTTAACTAGTTCCTGTTGATTTTACGTTTTTGAAGATATGTTACATATTTAATTGTGCTAACTTATTTAATAATAAGAAGTTATGGAATTTGAAAATATATTTGAACAAAAACAACCGATATGATTTGACTCTTAAAATGCGATTTTTATTTTTGTACGGGCGAATTTTGATAATTTAAGGAGTTTTTTGCTGTAACGATATACCGGAAACGTGTGTTACAAATTACGCATAACGGCTGCGTAGATATTCGTTACTTATTTCCTGTTGATTTTACGGTTTTAATTATTACATTTTAGTTAATCTTCCGAGAAATTTTTGTTAGTAGGATACGACGAGAAATTTTTGTTATTATGATACGGGG
>JAIROD010000630.1 GCA_031257725.1 Planctomycetaceae bacterium
GGTTTCTGTTGTTGTTTTTGCCAGATTACCAACAAGATCGTATTCGTAGGTAGTAATACTTCCATAGATAGCATCTGTTACTGTTTCCAGACGACCGAAAATATCATACGAATATCGTACATCATTTCCCTTATCACTGGAAACACGAATTTGACGACCGAATTTATCGTATTCATAAAATACCGTTCCCTCATCTGTCTTAATGGATGTTGTACGTCCCTGTACATCATACGTAGTTTCTGTTTTTCGTCCGTTTTGGTCAATACAAGTTACACGACCTTGTGAATCGTAGGTATATGTCCATGTTTGCGATGGAGAATTTGTAAAATATTTAGCCTGATTTTCAAAGAATGTTTTTGATGTTACACGTCCCTGATCATCGTAAGTGAATGTTGTAACAATTCCTTCAAAAGAAATTTGTTTTATTAATCGTCCGCTATCATCATAAGTACTGCGTTCTGTAAAATCACCTTCGGGTAAAGTCGTATCATCGGCAGTTCCAAGTATTCCATCGGCTCCGAAACCTAACGGTAATGTCCGTGAAATCTGGTTACCAAACGAATCATATTCAAAACGTGTTTCACCGCCGTTCGGATCACGAATCAATATCTGGTGATCCAACATATCGTATTGATCACCTTTATATTTGAAACAATTTTGTTTTATATAAAATTGCTTATTGGGTACTAGTTTTTTTGACACATTAAACATTAGAACAAATTAATTCTATATTAAAATTTAAATATCATGAACAATTGTTCCCTTAATCGTTATGTTGTTCTCTATTGCATAATGGTCAATGGAAAGCATTCGCGGGACACTTTTTTGAGTTGATTTGCGGGACAGTGATTGCCGGATTAGAATATGTTTTAAAAAAGGATTTTGTATTATTGTTCCTTTAACCCCTTTATCATTATGCGAGTTAAAAAGCGATTGAAGTTTCCTCACAACGCCGTCAGATGGTCTCGGCTTATCGTTTGGGCTTTTCGTTGCGAGAGATTGCGTTGGAGTTTCGTGTAACGAAATCAACGGTTCAACGTTGGGTTCGTTACGCGGCGGGAAAACGTCTTGACCGAGTGGATTTTTCCGACAAAAAAACAGGGAGTGTTTCTCCCAAGAACAAGTCCACCGTCCGCCTAGAAAAACGTGTGTTACAGATTCGAAAATATCTTCGGGAGAAAAGTATTCTTGGGTTGTATGAAGCGGAGAGTATTCGTGAAGAGATGCTGCGTCGCGGTGATCGGAATGTTCCGACGAGCCGCACGATTACCAATATTTTGAAACGTTATGGACAAGTTGATCGACGTGTTCGCCAGCGGTGGCAAGCCCCGCCGCCTGGCTGGTACTTGCCTGACCTTTTGGCACGAAAAGTCGAACTGGATAGTTTTGATATTGTTGAAAAATGGTACCTTACCGGCGGTGAGGAGATTCAATTTTTGAACGGGATTTCGATTCATGGAGATTTGATTCATTCGTCGGCAATGAACACGGTAACGTCGGAAAATACAATACTTGCGCTGATAGACCATTGGAAACAATTTGGTTTGCCGAAATATGTACAATTTGATAACGACATGGTTTTTCAGTGACCGCGAATAGCCGATGTGATTGGTAAGGTGATTCGGCTTTGTTTGTCGCTTCACGTAATTCCTGTTTTCGTAACTCCCTACGAACAAGGGTTTCAAGGAAAAATTGAACGCTTTAACGGAGAGATTCAAAGGAAATTTTGGCGGCGAAAACAATTTCGAAACTTCAATGCAATCAAGAAATATTTAGAACAATAGGTGAGGGCTCATCGGTTGAGACAACAAGGAAATATTTTGGCGGCTCCCTTACGGCGACCCGTTCCAAAACGATGGAAAAGGAATGATACAAAAATACCCAAAGGGAAAATCATTTACTTGCGCCGAACCGATGGAAATGGAGATGTTTATTTATTGGAACAAAAATTTTTAGTGAGTTCCCATTGGGTCAACCGGTTGGTACGGATTGAATGCGATTTGAATAAAGGATTACTAAAATTCTTCGCCTTACGACGTACCGAATGGAAAAAACAAGACCTCCTAAAAACAATTACGTTTCAATTAATAAAAAAATTAAATTGTGATTAAACCACCAAAAAAATATGTGTACGATTACATGAAAAGGAAAGCATTCGCGGAAACAATGGAACGACGTTGTTGAGATAAAATATCCCGAACTTTTTGTTACTCATCGCAAGAAATCTCCTAGTGATGGAATAAGGGGAAAGGGGAAAAAAAGGAATAAAATCTTTTTATACTGAAGGATAACATGGCAACAACTGTCCCGCAAACGACAACAAAAAATGTGTCCCGCGAACCCTGTACATTGACCCCTAGTTTATCATTAGTCTTTTCATAAACCTCACATTGGTGCTCATTCACCCGATAAATACTCTCAAATTTCAACAAAAAACACTGAACATTTCCAACAAGACGATTTGTTGAAATTTTCGCCGTAAGTCTTTATTTGATCGGTATTTCCGAGTAATCTTTGAATTTAGCGGCGTTAAAAACGGAAAAAATTTTTCACTCGCAAAATTCGTCATAAGTCTTTACACGATAAAGGTTTCAGTCGCAAAAATTGAAAATTTGCGCCGCGTGCAGGAAAGTGTGTCTCATACCCCGCCCCCATTCCCGCCCGCTTTGGGCTTTTTTGTTTCACGAAGTACCTAAATATTGCACGAGAAAATGTTTATTGAAGCGATAATCTCGAAACTGCATTTCAGTATCGATAATCTGATTGCTGTATCGAATAGTTG
>JAIROD010000681.1 GCA_031257725.1 Planctomycetaceae bacterium
TTCTAACCTTAAATCTTTAACCACTATTTTAAACTTTAAACCATGTTAAATTTCATTTTGTTTTGCGTTGCAGTTTTGGCTGTTACTGTTTTTTGTTTCTGGTTCCGTGCGCGGAATCACAGACTATGGCGAAAAATTTTGTACAAAACACATCTTTGGCTGGGAATTATCAGCGGGATTGTTTTGTTTGTCGTTTGTTTAACCGGAACAGTGTTAGTGTTTGAGGGCGACATCATCAGTTTTTTGGAACGTGATAAACATTTTGTTTCACACCCAGGCAAGTCGGTACTCAATTTAGATGACCTAGTCGCCAAAGTAGAACAAGACACGAATAGTAAAGTTATTCTTGTTGATATCGATGATCGTCGTATTGATACAACGAAGTACTACTCAATGGTCACAAAAACTGAAAACTATAAAAATGCAGAAACTAAACCCGAAATTCAGATACAACGGCATTCGGTTGATCCTTACACCGGTGAAATTGTAATTTTTGAAAATAGTTTTAGTCCGTTAGGTGAATTTTTCTACGTTGTTCGCCGATTACACCAGAGACTCTTTTTGCCAAGTCCCATTGGCGAACTCGTTGTTGGGTCGGCAACATTGATTTTTGTTATTATTACTTTGTCGGGATTCTGTCTTTGGCTGCCCGCAAATTTTCGCAACATCAAAGCGTGGAAAAACGGTTGCCTTATCCGATTTCGCAAAGGAAAATATTCACTCATTTTTGATCTTCATAAAACGTTGGGATTTTATGCGTTAATTCCAATATTACTGATGGCATTGACCGGATTGACGTGGTCTTTCCAATGGTACGAAAACGGAGTTCACATGGTTTTCGCCCCCTACCCCTACACTCCACTCAAATCGTTACCAAAAAATCCGGACGCAAAACAGTTGCCTATCGGCTTCTTTGATAAAAAAGCAGATGAATTGCTCGCACCACGCAAAGGAGGATATCGAAAAATTTTCTTTCCCGAGAAAGAGGATGACGGGGTTATGATCATGGAATGGCGGCGTGAAGGGCTATTGCAATTAGGCGGATTGGATAGAATTCAATTCGATCAATATACCGGCGAAGTGTTACAGTTTGATAATTTCGATAAATTTTCTATCAGCAAGAAAATTGTTGTGTTATTCCCACTCATCCATTACGGCAGTTTTCTCGGTCTATCAACAAGAATCATATTCTTCATCGCCTGCCTAATCGCAACAACATTACCCATCACCGGCGTTGTCATCTGGTGGAGAAAACTAAGGAACTTGCGAAAAGCAAAAAATAAAACAGAATAGCAGGTACGCAAAAGGAGCGTTTGTTGTTTGAGGGCAAACCTGCTTGAAGTTACCCGCCCCAAAATAACAAAACGCTCCCACTAAGACTCTAGGGGGGACAAAGGAATGATTAGAGGTTCCTCGTGTATTTCAGAATAACACGTGAAAAAAATTTATCATAACTTTTTTTAGTGTCCCAAAATCCAATGGATCATTTCTTTAATCTCAATTTTGCCTTCATCGCAAACTTGCGCAACAGTTTTTGTTGAATCCTTGACAAACTGTTGACCAAGTAATGTCCGTTCGGCAAAGAAAGATTTCATTTTACCGGCAACAATTTTTTCGATAATGTTATCCGGTTTGCCGACATTTTGTGTTTTGACTTGCTCAATCACAAATTTACGTTCTTTTTCGACATCCGCCGGATCAATATCTTTCTCACTAAGAGCCTGCGGTTTCATCGAAGCAACATGCATACTAATATCTTTTGCAAGATTAATATTTGTTCCATCAATCGGAAGCAAGACTCCAACAGCGGCATTGTGATGAACATAAGCACCGCAAGGTCCCTCAATCCGAACTATTCGCGTCAAACGGAATACCTCACGGATTTTGTTGACCAGATCATCGTAAAACTGTTTAAGTGTTACACCGGATTTTCCCGGAAACGGTTGAGCAAGAAGTTCCTCCGACGTTTTCGCACCGGGTCCTGTCGCCAACTGTTCAGCCAAACCGTTGACCAGAGCAATAAACTCTTCCGTGTTGGAAACCGGAGCACTTTCACAAAGCAACTCGACCATCGCCGAAACCTGACGTTTCGCATCGGTGAAAATTGCTATCCGACCGCTTTCTGTTTCACGATCTGTTCGTCCCGCCATCGTTTTGGCACCGGCTTTACGAAGTATTTCGATTGCTTTTTCTTCATCGCCGTTGGCTTCAACGAGCGCCCTTTTGCAATCCATCATCGGCAATCCCGTTTTGTCACGAAACGCCTTAACCTGAGAAGCTGATATGTCCATTGTGTGTTAAAAATTAGTTAGTAGGAAATTTCTAAAAAAGTAATTATTCACTTATGTTACGCATTCGGCGATTCTATATGACAACCGAACAACGCCTTTAGGCGTTCAATCAAACCAATGCGTAACATGAGTAATTAATTGACTGACAGGCTTACTTTTCAATGATTTCCGATTGGATACCGGCATCGCGGCAGCCTTCAAGGATAGCATCGGCAAGACAACGCATAATCACTTCAATTGACCGGATTGAATCATCATTGCCCGGAATTGCCAAATCAATTTCATCCGGATCAGAATCGGTATCAATCAACGCCACCGTAACAATTCCAAGTTTTTGCGCTTCTTTAACCGCATTTTTTTCTTTTTTCGGGTCAACAATCACCATTGCTTCGGGAAAACGGTTCATTTCACGAATACCGTTCAAATTCCGAAACATTTTGCGATATTCCCGTTGGAGCGATGATTGCATTTTTTTTGAATAAGTATGCAATTGGTCGCTGCCGAGAATGTCTTCGAGTTCTTTGAGTCGTGAAAGCCGGCTTCGGATGGTTTTGAAATTGGTGAGCGTTCCGCCGAGCCAACGTTCGGCAACATAAGGCATTCCGCAACGCGCTGCCTCCGTTTTAATTGTTTCCGTCGCTTGTCGTTTGGTTCCGACAAAAAGCACCAAACTTCCTTGAGCGGCAACTTGCCGCAGATATTTTTTGGCACGTAAAATACCGCGAACAGTTTCCCGAACATCAATAATGTGAATCAGTTTACGTCGTCCATAAACGTAGGGACGCATTTTGGGATTCCACATACTGGCGCGGTGACCGAAATGAACACCGGCATCAATCAATTCCTGAACAGAGACAGGAGCGGGGACGTGAGACATTGTAAATTGCTCTCTTTCTGAATCTTAAACCGTATCCGTCGGCACATCGTCAAATCATTCTTTTTAATAATATCGAATCGGGACGACGTTTTGGAAACGGTCAATAGTGACGGTCAAGTCAATTAAATTAATTAGTTAATTTAGCTAATTAAAAATCTTTTCGGAACCGGACCGAACGGAACTGAAAAGATAACATCAAAAGATTTCGCAAAATTTACCAGAAATTCAAAATTCGTCAACAGGGTGTTGAAAAAAAACATTTGTCTCATTAGTCCCTATCGTGTCCCAGTGAGCGTTTGTTGCTTGGCGGCGACGATTAATTCGGTTAATCGCGAGTTCCATAGTGTCCGTCTTCAGAGCCGCAAGCGGAAAGTTGCGAATCCCGCTTCAGAACGATAAACCGTGAAGCCGACTAATGGGAATCTCTCTCATCATTCAGCATTTACCGAAAGTTAACGGCGTGGGCTTGCCCCGCGTTGTTCGAATTAACCCTAAAACACGGAGTAAACCACGTCGTTAACTATTAACTCATGTTATGCTCCAAAAGCAGGTACGGGAGCGTTTGTCGTTTTGGGGCGATGTTCTCCCCACTCCCGTTAGAGTTTGCCGATCAATCCTTCGCCCTGAAAGGGCAATACATACCAGCCCGCCGCATCGCGGCGGGTTCGATTGCCCAAGAAATCAACGCCCTGTAAGGGCAATTGATTAATAGATTCGTAGAAAGTGGAG
>JAIROD010000682.1 GCA_031257725.1 Planctomycetaceae bacterium
AAGGGAGCGTTTGTTATTTAGGGGCGGGTGCCCTCAAGCAGGGTTGCTGATCAATCCTTCGCCCTGAAAGGGCAATACATACCAGCCCGCCGCATCGCGGCGGGTTTGATTGCCCCCAAAATCAACGCCCTGTAAGGGCAATAGATTCGTGAAGAACGGAAAGTGTTGCAAACGGGTCTTGAACTGTGATTTATTTGATTTTGTGATTGACGATGATTTTCTTAATCATGGTCTTCATTCAATCATTAAAATCATAGTTCAGACGATTTATATTTGATTTTGTGATTGACGATGATTTTCTTAATCATCGTCTTCATTCAATCATTAAAATCATAGTTCAGACCGTTACCCGCCGCGATGCGGCGGGCTGGCTTGTGTTGGTCTTTCAGGGCGAAAAAATAACAATTGGCTACTTACACAAATTCATCTTGTTTTGTAACACGGGCAACTTCCTCGACAGAGGTTTGACCGAGCAGGACTTTTCGCCAACCGTCCATGCGGAGAGTGGTCATTGCGTCGTGGATCGCTTTTTTCTTAATTTCCCACGCGGTGGCGTTGCGTCCGGTCATTTCCCGAATCGGATTTGACGTAACCAATAGTTCATAAATTCCGCTTCGTCCGCGATAACCGACTTGACGGCATTCCCGACACCCAACAGGACGATATAACCGTCCTTCCTCTTCTTGTTTCAACAAACTCATTGGAAAATCCGGCGGCAACTCTGACGGGTCTGGAATATAGGCTTCTTTGCAATGCGGACAAAGATTCCGTACCAATCGTTGCGCCATAACCGCCTCCACGCAACTTGATACCAGAAATGGTTCCACCCCCATATCAATCAATCGCGTATAAGCTCCGGCGGCGTCGTTTGTGTGTAACGTACTGAAGACCAAATGTCCCGTCAACGCCGCTTGAACCGCATTTTCCGCCGTTTCCAAATCACGGATTTCACCAACCAACACAATATCAGGATCATGACGCAGAATACTTCGTAACGATGCCGCAAAGGTTAAACCGATTTTGGCATGAACCTGAATCTGGCTGATACCGCTCAACCGGTATTCCACCGGGTCTTCCGTTGTAATAATTTTTGTTGCAGCGTCTTTGATTTCCGTTAAGGCACTGTATAAAGTTGTTGTTTTACCGCTTCCTGTCGGTCCCGTAACAAGGATAATTCCATGCGGCAGACGAATCAGACTTGAGAATGTTTGGTAAATAGCCGGATTCATGCCAAGACCGCGCAATGAAAATTCCATTGCCCCTTTGTCCAGCAAACGCATGACAATTCCTTCACCGTGAATCATGGGAATGACCGAAACACGAACATCAATCTCCCGTCCTGAAAATTTCAATTGGATACGCCCGTCCTGCGGCAAACGCCGTTCGGCAATATTCAACTTGGACATGATTTTCAACCGGCTGATGATCGCTGATTGAAACCGATTAATTTCGGACGGAAAATTCTGAACATGCAACACGCCGTCAATGCGGAAACGGATTGACAAACCATCGGCTTCGGATTCAATATGAATATCGCTTGCCCGCGACTCAATCGCTTCCAGCAGAATTTCGTTGACCAGCCGGATAACCGACGGTTCCTGCGCCATTTCGGATAACTCCGAACCGTCCAGCTCCAAATCGCCAACCAGTTCAATTCCACCGTCTTTGGCATCCTCCGCCTGTTGCGCCATAAGCCCGTCAATAGTCTCACTTCCGACTCCAAGATTATTTTTGATCAGTTTTTCAATTTCCGCTTTCAACGCCAAAACCGGTTGCACGTGCATTCCGGTAATAGAAGCCACTTCGTCTAACGGATAAAGATTTAACGGATCACTCGTTGCCACCACCAACATATCTTCATACTGCCCAACTGGAAAAATCCGCTCCCGATGAATAAATCGTGTTGGAAAGGTTTTGAGTAATGATAAATTAACCGGATATTCCAGTAAATCGACATATCCGATTCCTAATTCCTCACCCAAATGGGTTAACACAATTTCTTCTGTTAGAATACCTTTCTGAACGGCGAGTTGGTCAAGTCTTACCGCATCGCGTTGCCCGCTGCGCATCTCGGCACGTTGTGCAACCCGAAGCTCCGAAAGTTGCGATTCGGTTAATAATCCACGATGTAATAAAATATCGCCGGTTTCCATTGATGGGAGATGGTTAATGGGAATCTCTAAAAATTCAGAATTTACCGAAAGTGAACGGTGTGAACTTGCCCCGTGTTGTTAGGTTGTTAGACTTAACCAAAAAACACGGAACAATGGACAGTAAGGACAACAGGGGCAAATAACTTTTAAATCTTGACAAATCATAAATCAAATTTTTAACTTTTTCAATCCCGGAACGTAACTATTCAGTAGTGTATTGTCAGGAAATATTTAACAGGTAGGTCGCCTACCAAAAAATAGGACATCAAAACTTGCGGTCAAAAACACGTGTCTTTTGATTAGGGACACGTGTCTTTTGGTTAGGGACACATGTCTTTTGGTTAGGGGCACGTGTCTTTGGGTCAGGGACACGTGTCTTTGGGTCAGGGACAGGGAACATAATTGATCGGGACGGTGTGGACCAATCTTTCCGATTAGGCGGCACGGTCAAACGACATATCCATGCGTTTCAGAATAAACGATTCGTCCAGCAACATCGTATTTTCCAGAAGTTGCTTGACACATTCCGCATTGAGACTGTGTCCGCCGCGCCACGATTCGAATGTTCCAATCCAATCACAATCAGTCAGCGAAAAATCGCCAACCATATCAAGTATTTTATGCCTAGCGCATTCATCGGCAAAACGAAACGTATTGTCAAGCGGTCCCTGATCAGTGAGAACCAAAACATCTTGAGGTGTTACACGTTGACAGAGACCTTTTTCCAAAAGATAATCCGCTTCACGTTTTGAAAGGAATGTCCGGCATGACATGATTTCATCACAAAACGCTTGCGATGTAAGATCAAATTGGTAATCCTGTTCGTTAATCGCGTAACCTTCGCCGGGAACCAATGTATATTGATAAGAATTTAAACCGCTGCGGTTTGGCATCACATTAATTCGTTGCGATTCATTGCCGACACGGAAAGAACGCGTTACTATACGGATTTTCCGTATCATTGGTTGCGTCAGGATTTGGGCTTGTTTCAAAACAAGAATAAACGGTTGACTGGAACCGTCAAAACCGGGCATCTCCGGACGATCCGTCCATATCTCACAATTATCAATCCGAAGCGCTTTGAGTGCGGCTAAAAGATGTTCCACCATATCGACACGGGCTTTGCCGTTCGCCAGCGACGTTTGGCGGGGTTTTTCTTCACGATATTCAACCAACGCCGGAATACGCGGCGTTCCGAGAAGATCGGAACGTACAAAAATAATTCCCGTATTCGGTTCAGCCGGTCGAATGTCCAGACAAACATCCTCCCCTGTCCAGAATCCAAATCCGCGAACAATGACCCGTTGGGCAATCGTGTTCTGGAAACGAAATTTTTCTTTAAGTGAACCGGAAAACAAGGTCACGGCATCAACAGTCAGCGGAATAGAGGATGTTTCCATAAAAATTAATTTTTTTGACTAATATTTCGATTTCAGTCGAATGAAACCGACTGAAATCGAATACTTTGGGGAGCTAATTTTTTTAGCAAAGGATTTTCTGGGCATCTCTAATAATTCAATTTTTTATTTTCTGCCTATTAATTATAATAGTTAACGATGGGGTTTACCCCGTGTTTTAGGGTTAAGTTGAACAACGCGGGGCAAGCCCACGCCGTTAACTTTCGGTAAATTCTGAATTATTAGAGGTTCCCTCCTATTCGTATCGTTTTAAAACTTAACGCGGTACGGGCTGATTTTGAGTGCCGACCGGAATTGCCCCACGTGGTTGCGAATAAGCCGGTTGCGGTTGTGCAGGTGCAGGCGGTGCCGCCGCTGCCGCAACCGGACGACCGGCGGCTGCATCATTATTAGCCGACTTGGGCGGACGCGTCATCTTGTGAGCGGCGTACAAGTCGTCAATAACATAGTCCGTAATATTGAGT
The DNA here is from genome assembly GCA_031257725.1 of Planctomycetaceae bacterium. GTDB lineage: Bacteria > Planctomycetota > Planctomycetia > Pirellulales > Thermoguttaceae > WRKP01. Next base: position 4,036 of record JAIROD010000682.1, read on the forward strand.
TGTTCGTCAAACCAGACCAGTTTCTGATCCATATCTTCGGCAACTAATTGCGGTTCCGCCGGATTCACTTCAAAAAAACGATGATCCGTAACCTGAGCAATACGGCGTTGTTTGGCGAAATTCCCAATTACTTTTTTGATATCCTGATAGGTATCATACATAATTTTTGAATTTCTCAACGCAAATTTACGTTGCATCGCTTTAACGTCTTTTTCGAAATCGGCTAATTCATTGGCGATTTCATCGACTTGCCGTTGATGTTCCGGTGTTCCCGCTTTGACGGATGAAGTTTGAAGGGCTTTGTTTTTGTCTTCAATTTGCTTCTGCCGTTCTCGGAATTTTGCTTCTTCTACACGTACTTCATTCTGAAGGGTTTCTTGTTCGCCGCGAAATTTGGGATGTTCCTTAATCAACTGGGCAACATCAACAACCGCAACGAATTGGGGAAGTCCCTGTGCTGCCGTCTGGGAAACAAATCCGCCAACGATCAGGCAAAGGGCTACAAAAAAAGTCATCCAACATGTTTGTTTCACTGTGTTCTCTCCTACGTGAATGGTGTCGCCGACGGGGGGAATTCTCCGATACGGCAAAACAAATTTATTCTTCCTTGAAAATCGCCGAATCGGAATCAATCCGCCGGCTCACAAACGTCGTTCGGAAAATTCATAAAATGAACCACTCCGAACAAAACGTATTGTGCCTTTTTTTTTAAATCGGGTAAAGACCAATTTTCATTAAAAAAATATTTTGAATAATCATTTTAATCCAAAAAAAATTAAAAAATGTCAAAATACATAAAATGGGTGTTTTTATAATATTTTATACAAATCGTTTATTTTTTTTATCTTGTTTATTTTACTTACTCTGGCAATCTCGTTTGAATCTCTTTTGAGTGGTATAATGATTTCAGCGATTATGTTATTTCGGTGTCGGCTTTTCTGAAAAGAATGACAGGGAAGCCTTTGTTTCCGATAGCGGGCTTTTTGTAATTGAACCGATATTAGCATTCGGAAACGCGTTTTTTTAAATCTATCCTGCTAAATTTTATGGCGGACTTAAATTCTTCTGCAATCAATAGTTTTATCGAAGCCGTCAAAAACGGTGCGGGTGAAGCCGCGTCTGCGTTTGCCAGAACATTTGATACGGCAATTACGATTCAACCGGGCAATGGAGGCGACTTTCTGAACGATACCCTTGCGGCGAAAATCACCGATAAAGGTTTGGCGATGCTTTTGGTGTGCGGCGAACAAGGGATTGCCATTCTGATTCCTGATTCAACCGGTTTGATTCCGGCATGGTGTGATCACCCCGACGCAACCGGAAAAAGTAAACTTTCAACATTTGCGCAGGAATGGGGAATGAATCTTATACCGGAAGATTTTTTTCCGGAAGATTTTCAGGCGGCGGTAATCCAAAACCTCATGCAAGGTCTTGATCAGGCTCAACCGGCGTGGGAATCAGCCTATTTGGAACTGATCATTGTCAAACCGGATGGAAATTCAGTACCGATTTATCTGGTTTGGCCCCTGACGGAACCCACTCAACTCCTATTGGAAAACCCCAAAACCGATGAAACCATTTTTGCGTCGCCGCCAACATTCAACAATGATAAACCCAATCTGATAGGAAACGGCGTTCCTGAATTTGATCCGTTTTCCGGACAACATTTTAGTACACAGAATTTCGGTAATTTTGACGGAAAACAGGTTGCCGTTGACGATTTACCCGGTTTCAGCCGTAGTGTGTTGAAGGTTAAAATTCCGGTTGCCGCCGTTTTAGCCCGTGCGCCGAAATCAATCAAGACCATTCTTGAACTTGGCGTGGGTTCGGTGATTCAGTTTGACAAATCGTGTGATGATTTTCTGGATGTTGAAGTCGGTCAAAGTGTTACGATTGCGACAGCGGAAGCGGTTAAGGTTGGGGATAAATTCGGGGTTCGTATCCAGTCCATTCTATTGCCGGAAGAACGGTTCCGGAAAGTGGAGGTTCGGCGTGAAGGTGAATACCGCGTCAAACATGAGTCGCCGCAAATTATCGGAAAAGCACCCATCAAATCGCTCGACAAACGATGATGCGGTTGGGAAAAGAACTTTGGAAATCTCTTTCAGAATTTACCGAAAGTTAACGGCGCGGGCTTGCCCCGCGTTGTTCGGCTTAACCCCCCAAACACGGGGTACCCCCCAAAACACGAGGTAAACCCCGTCGTTAACTATTAATTAATGGGTTGAAAATAAAAAATTGAATGATGAGAGATTCCCTATAACGAGTATGGCAACAAATCAAGATCAATATAATAAATTTTTTAGTCCGGTGTTTATTATCATTACCTTGTTTTTGTGAATTGTTTTTTTTGATAATCGGACTTAACAAACTAACTTGAAAAATCTGTCGTATTTCAATTCATTCGTAATTGATTCAGTAGCAAGAGATTGTTTCTTAGTTTCGACAAATTTTTCATTGTAAAGGGTCTGCAATGCTCAACAATATAAAGATTGGCGCAAAGTTATTTCTGAGTTTTACGTTGTTAATCGTGATGGTGGCGTTAGTCGGCGTTAACGGTTGGTATGGAGTTACCGAAGTCAACAGCGGTTTGAAAATCTTACAGTATTTCGGCGGAGTTTCTGATAATGGTTACAAAACGATTATCGGCGGTTCACGGGCGATGACGGAAACAACTCTCCATGTTTATGCGAAAGACGCTAACGGTGCGGAGAAAGTCAATAACGAAATCAAGGCAACGAAAGAATTTCTTGAATCGATTAGGAAACAAATTCTTGCCGATAAATTTTATTCTCAAGAGTCGCATAAAGAAAATCTGGAACAAGTCCAATTAGCGGAGACTTCTCTGGATAAGTTGGCAAAGCTCGATAAAGATTATGCCGACTATCAACGTTTGCGATTGGACAAGAGCGTAACATTTGACACCTTATATCGCGAAACCGGCGTTATTTTAGGCGAAATACTCAAAACGGCGGACGCTCCCTACAAAGAGCGTATTGAATCGGAATCCCATAACGGCGATGTAACCTTGCTTTATTTCAAAAAGAATAAAATTGCACGCGATTGTCGTGGAGCATTGACGGCATTCAAAATTTCATACGACTCTTATCAACTTGCCATCGGCAAGGACGCAGGAAAAATTGAACACGATAAAATGTGGATTGCGTATAACAAATTCTTCTCGACAATCAATGCGTTTCAATCTGTTCCGTTTGAAACGGAACTGACTCCAAAAATTGAAAAAATACAAGAACTTGCCGAAGGTATCAAGTCGAATTTGACCACGATTGCTCAAACGGTAAACGAACAAAACGACATTGTTGCCGAATTATTTGCCGCCAGTTATCAATTTAACAGCGACACGCAAAATTTGATGAATAAGATCAGTGCGATTTATGAACAATCCGCAAAACGCGGCAATGAGACGGCAGAGCAATCGAAGTTTTATGCGATATTGATCAGTGGTATTGCGTTGGCGTTTTCATTTTTTGTCGCGTGGGTGATTGCCGGCAACATCACGCCCGGAATCAGAGACGTTGCAACCTCAATGCGAAAAATTGCCGCAACCGGAGATTTAACCGTAAATGTGAAAGATCAGTTTAAACAGCGTAAGGATGAAATTGGAGATTTGGCTAAATCGTTCTCCATGCTGATGGATGAATTTCGCGGTATCGAGAAGTTAGCGGTTAGTTTGTCTCAATGCGATTGGAATGTTGATGTGGCAATACGTGGAGAGCGGGACGTGATGAATATTCATCTTGACCAGATGTTGCGTCAGGTCAACGAGGTTTTGAGCGAGGTTGACAAACTTGTTTTGGAGGTGGTCAGTGCAACAACGCAACTTGCCTCAGCGGGTGAGAGTTTGTCGAGGGGTGCGGTTCAATCGGCGGAAAGTATCGAGCAGATTTCAACGTCGATTAACGATATTAGTTCGCAAACGAATAGAAATGCGGGCAATGCGGATGCGGCTAATAAATTAGCGGGTAATGCCAATCGTGCGGCGACAGCGGGACAAGATATGATGCAAAAGATGGTTGTTTCGATGCAGCAAATTACGAATAATGCCAACGATGTCCAGCGAGTGGTCAAAGTGATAGACGATATTTCATTTCAGACGAATCTTCTTGCACTGAATGCGGCGGTTGAGGCGGCGAGAGCCGGAACGCATGGTAAGGGATTTGCTGTTGTTGCGGAGGAGGTGCGTAATCTGGCGGCAAGAAGTGCCAAAGCGGCGGCTGAAACGACGCAGATGATTTCGAATAACAATTTACAAATTCAATCAGGAGCCGACGTAGCCGCACAAACTGCCGATACGCTTGTCTCTATTGTGGATCAGGCTTCGCAAGTTGCTGATTTAATAGAGAAAATCGCCAGTGCCAATCAAGAACAAGCCAACGCTGTTTCACAAGTTTCAACTGGATTAAAGCAAATTGAATCCGTAATTCGACAAACCAAAATTGATGCTGAAAACACCGCGTTGACTACAAATGAAATGGGACAAAGAACAAATAAATTAAAAGAGTTGGTGGAAAAGTTCAACTTAAAACAACAAACAATTAGTTAAAGTTGGAAGCGTTTGTTGTTTGGTGGAAACGATTAGGTTCTCGCCTGTTCCCAGGGCGGTCTCAGAGCCGCAACCGGAAAGTTGTCGGCGTTCTGTGGCGACCTTCCGGTCGCAGCTCTGAACTTTAAGTGCGTATTCTTGTCAATCCTTCGCCCTGAAAGGGCAATACATACCAGCCCGCCGCATCGCGGCGGGTTCGATTGCCCAAGAAATCAACGCCCTGTAAGGGCAATTGATTAATAGATTCGTAGAAAGTGGAG
>JAIROD010000716.1 GCA_031257725.1 Planctomycetaceae bacterium
AGTTTCGATCCGGGTCAGGATACGATTACACGCTGGGTGATCAATTGGGGCAATGGTCAGGAAACAATTGTCGAAGGGAATCCGTCGCAAACCAGTTATGTGTACGAAAATATCGGTGAATACATCATTACGGCTGTTGCGATTGACGAGGACGGAACATGGAACGCTAATTCCGTCACGGTTAATGTCGCCGTTCCAGAAACGACAGTGTTGGTTAAAACGCCTTGGATTTCTGGCGATCCTGAAATTTTAGAAGGTCGTGAATATGTCCTTGACTTGCATCAAAACGAAGCCGATATTTTGCGATGGGAAATTGATTGGGGCGACGGAAATGAAAAACAGATTATCAATGTTTCGGTACTTCAAGTTACACATTTTTACGCGGACGGAGACGAACATTACACTATTATCGTAACTGCGGTCAAAGAGCAGGTCATTCAAGGAAACGATCTTAGCGGCATATTAGAAGGATTTTCGGTCGATTATTGGAAAAACAATTTAACGTCTTGGATTGGATTTAGCGCAACAGACAAATTTGAATGTGTGTTCGGCGTTTATTCCTGCTGGTCGGTCGGAACACTTCTTGACGCGCTTAAGACAACCGATAATCCTTATGATTGGTACGGTAATAGTATAAAAGCGTTACAACGTGAAGCGGTTGTTCGGGGACGAAGCCGACCGCCCATACCGGCTTCGGTATAGTTACCTTCTACTTTTTACAAATCCTCTGGTAATTTGGTTTGTACCTGTAAAGGTATTTTGACTTGTACCGGAGACGTGCGTTTATCACCGCCAACGTAACCAATGCCGAGTTCACCACTACTATTCCACCCCATAGCCCAAAGTGTTCCGTCCTTTTTAATGTGCAACAAATGCTTACTTTCCCAACCAGCGGAAACCTGAATGACTTCAGTATCAACCAGAGACGAAACAGGGATATGCACATTCTCGAAAATGTCTACTTTATCCGCATCTATAGCAATGTTAAGTGAAAACAATCGTCCATCTTTTTTAATATAATAACAAAACTGGTCTCTGTTGCTTTTAGTAGTACCAACAGAAATATCAACGACATCCGTCTCAATTTGTGTAAGAAATCTCTTGTCGTCTTTTTTGCTTTTGTACGTCCAAAGTGTTCCGTCAGTTTTAAGAATTGCAAAATTATTCCAAGATTCGCTCGTTGCGTATTGTATGCACTCTCCGCTATTTACCTTCGCAACGTTTGACATTAAATAAGAAGTCATGTATTGATTTTTTTCCTTATAATGTAAATTACGGGTAGTCAACAATAAAGGATTACGGTTGCAATAAAGAGTGTCGTCGTTCTTGATATAAAAATATAATCTTGGCCCGTATTTTTCATTCGATATTGTACCTCCAAGCCCAACGAATTTTACATCAGATGCGACAACCTTTTGTCCTCCCGCCCAAAGCGAACCGTCACGTTTTATCCAAGCAAATGAACCATTGGCAGCCGATGCTGTAATCACATCGTTGGCAACTACAATCGGTTTCGCCGGATGGCTATTATCTTTGCCATCACTGATTCTTAAAAGAGTACCGTCTTTTTTTAGTACAAATGTAGTTTCATTGTCTGTTGTAACATCTGCAACGCCGCTCATAACTCTAACAGGTGTTGCAACATTTTCCTCATACGTAGTAACGCCAAGCCTCCCCAAGTAGTTGTTTCCCATTCCCCAAAGCGTGCCGTCTTTTGTTATAAAGAAACTTTGATATCTACCAGCCGCAACCTTAACTACGGTTAATGCGTCCGGTTGTTTTTCTATTGAATCTGACTCATTCGATTTTGATATGACGAAATTTTTATCGTCGTCGCTAAGTTCTTTAAATTTAACTTCCGCTTCGTCACCGCTTGCAGTTTTAAGATACACCGTACCATTAGACAACTTGACAAATTCGGCTTCAAACTTATGTCCGAGTTTCGATGTCCATTCGCGAGCGTCGACCGCCGCAAAAAAATTGATCGCCGCCGTAACAGCAACAATAAAAAGGAAAAAATTTATTCGTCTCATTTTTTAATTAAATTTGGTTAAAGGTTAAATTAGCCGCCGGTTGAAACCGGCGGTTATTCACATAAAACTCCTAAAGGGGTTTATTGGATTTCTTTACAATTTTCTACTGAAACATTACGTTGTTTTTTGTTCCTAATGTCCTTAGTGTTCTATTTTAAAACCCGACATACCCGCTTGGTGAGAAACTCCATGGGGTGTATCCTTGTTCCGCTGCTTTGAGATACCAGTGAGCAGCTTCGGTTTTATTTTTCATTTCTATCCTGGTTCTTCCTTCGTAACATTGTGCTAACTTATATAGTGCTTGCGGATTGTTTTGTTCCGCCGCCTTACGAAGCCAAGTGAGCGCAATTTCATTATTTTCTTCACTGTTTTTTTCATAAAGAAAATAATACCATCCCAATGCAAATTGTGCGTCCGCATCACCGGAATCAGCACGCTCACGAATCTTTCTTATTGCATTTTCGTCGCGTATAATTTCGCCAAGCCTTTTATCAGTTTGCACAGTAAGACCCCTATCCTTAACATCCATCCATATGCTATTTACCTTTATGAAACATATCATTGCTTCTGCCAGATCAGTTTCGATATTGTAACCGAGATGCTTACCGCTGGTGTAAAGCACTCCCATTTTTGCCAATGCTTCTGCACTGCCTTTCTTGGCGGCGGCTTGCCAATACTTTAGTGCTAAATTTGCGTCGCGAATATTGTCGGATTTAAGTTCATAAAATTCCCTTCGCCAATAGTCGGAGGATTTACGTGACTGTTCCGAAATTACATACGTTGATCGACCGGCGTAATAATCGCCTAATACAACAAGTGCTGGTATATATCCTTGTTCTGCGGCTTTGGTCAACCATTCAACATCTTTACAATAACGATGGTTTGCCTTTCGTTCAGTTCCCAATTCAAATTGGGCTAAAACAAATCCTTGTTCAGCCGACTTACGCAATAATGTAGGAGAACCGCTGTGTTCCTCGTCAATATAATGTCCTTTGCAATATTGCACTGCCGGTGAATCGGTGTCAGGATGTTGTGCTCCGCGTTGATAATATTCTTTTACTTTGCTAATTTTTTTGTCTCCACCACTGGTTTCGTAAGTATAAGCAAACCAAACCAACACATCGGGATTATTCTTGCCCGCTTCGGCTTCCAAAACACGATACGGTGGTGTATTCCAATCAATTTTTATTTTCGTTGCAGCGGTAGCGGCTGCATCTTGTTTTTCTTTCTCAATCGCAACTGGAGGCGATATTTGCTTGATGTAATCTTGGTCACTTGCGTGAAGATCATCGAGTTTAAATTCCACTTCGTCGCCGTTTTGGGGTTTAAGGGGTTTAAGATACACAATACCATTGGACAACTTGACAAATTTGGCTTCAAACATGTGTCCGAGTTTTGTTTCCCATTCGTGAGCTTCTACAGCCGCACAAAAATTGATTGCCGCCGCAACAGCAGCAATAAAAAGGAAAAAATTTGTTCGTTTCATTTTTTAATTAAATTTGGTTAAAGGTTAAATTAACCGCCGGTTGAAATCGGCGGTTATGCCAAAGCTATTTTGAAATTCATTTTTTATTTATTGTTACAAAAAATAAAATAATGATTGAATCCTGCCACTGATAGGGGAAACCACCCCGTCAGCTGCGCTGCCACCCCTCCGTAGGAGGGGAATTTTAAAGTAACTTCGGTATATTCAGTAGCTTATTAAAATAGTGTGTGATTGAAAGTTTAAGTTTATTGCCGACACCCCTTATTCCCTTAGTAGCCAAATTGATCACATAAAACTGCTCCCTTATTTTTACCTTATTTAATAAGGGAATAAGGGCGCATATTATTTATTTCACAAGGCTACTAAGGGAATAAGGGATAATATATACCAAATCTATTTGTAAATTCCCGAAGCTGATTATGCAAGCGTAATCAGATTCGGGTATTTTAAAATAGCTTTAGTTTCATCATTCATATCACCAGTTTGGTGAGAAATTCTTTGGGAGGTATTCTTGTTCCGCAGCTTTGAGAAACCATTTATTGGCTTCGGTTTGATCTTTTATTACGCCGGTTCCTTCTTCATAACATTTTGCTAACTTATATTGTGCATACGGATTGTTTTTTTCCGCCGCCTTACGAAACCATGTAACCGCAGTTTCTGCATCTTTTTTCGGACCGCCGAAACCCTTCAAATAAAACCATCCTAATGCAAACTGCGCATCAGTATCACCTGAATTAGCACGCTCACGAATTTTTTTCGTTACATCGGGTTCTTCGGCGATAATTTTATTAAGCAACCAAATAATATGCTTATTCTCGCGATCACCAAAGACATCTGCCTTCGTGAAACATATAATTGCTTCTGCTGTATCGGTTTTGATGTTGTAACCGATCTGATTACCGACAGTGTAAAGCACTCCCATCCTTATCAATGCTTCAGAGCTGCCTTTCTTGGCGGCGGCTTGCCAATACTTTAGTGCTAAATTTGCGTCGCGGACCTTGGTATATTTAGGTTCATATATAGCTAATTCTCGAAACCAAGCGTCTGAATCTCTGTTCCAATGTCCCGAAATGATTTGCTGTGATTGACCGCCATAATAATTTCCTATCAAAACAATTGCCGGTATATATCCTTGTTCTGCGGCTTTGCTCAACCATGCAACATCTGTACAAGAGCGCACGTAATCCACATTCCACTCTGTTTTAGTTCCCATTTCAAATTGGGCTAAGACAAATCCTTGATCAGCTGACCTACGCAATAATACCGAAGAACCGGTCATATCTTTCCCGAAATAATGTCCTTTGCAATATTGCACTGTCGGTGAATCAGCATCAGGATGTTCTTTGCCGCGTTGATAATATTCTTTTGCTTTGCCATGATTTTTTTGAAGACCATTTGTTCCGGTTTCGTAAGCATAACCAATCCAAGCCAATGCATCGGGATTATTCCTGCCTGCTTCGGCAAGCAAAACATGAAGCGGTGTCTTCCAATCAATTTTTGTTTTCGCTGCAGCGACATCGGCTGCTTCTTGTTTCTTTTTCTTAACCGCAAAAGGAGACGATAATTGCCTGATGTGATCTTGATCTTCTTCACAAAGGTCTTTAAATTTTTCTTCCAATTGTTGTGATAGTTTGCGGCTAAAAAAGAAAACCTTATCGCCATCAAGAGATATAAAATCAGCTTCAAATTCTTTTCCGCTGCGAAGTTGCCATTGTCTTGGCTTCTTTGCATTGATGGCATCAAGTTGTTCTTTTGCTTTCTTACTTCCACTTTTTACCGCTTGATCTAACCAATAGTGATATTTCTTTTCGTTTGGTCTTGTTGAGCCAATACCGGTCAATGCAAATTCAGCCAGAATTTCCATTGCCTCGACATTGCCTTTTTCGGCAGCCATTGTGTACCACGTTACAGCATCTTCCTCCTGACCGACTTTTCTCGTTGATGTAAGTTCGCCAAGTTTCATCATGCTGTCCACATCGCCGTTGTTTGCAGATTTGCGTAAATTGTCAACTACCTTTCTTGCTTCACTTTTCTCGATACTATCAATTCGCTCTATTGCAATTGCATTGTTTTGATCCGCAGCTTTGCGATACCATTTCAACGCCTCATCCGTTTTACCTTCGGAATAGAACGTATTCGCAATATGAATTTGAGCGTCAACATTATTTCCTTCGGCAGCTTTGAGAAACCATTGTTGGCTTTTTTCTTTCTCTTTCATTCTCAATAAATATTGAGCATATTGCAACGCTGCATTAGCGTCGCCGGCTTCCGCCGCTTTGATTAACTCATTTTCTTTTTGTTTTGCCTCATTTTCTTTTTGTATCTTATTGATTTCTTGTTTCGCAAGATTGCGTAAATGATCATCAGTATTCTCAGTGTTTATTACAATCATTTGAAACCATTTCAATGCTTCGTTTTTATCCTGTGCAACTCCGATGCCTTCTTGATATTTTGTTGCCAATGAGTATTGTTCTCCTGCATCTCCGAATTCTGCGGATTTACGTTGCCATTTTAAGGCTTCTTCTTCGCTGATTTTGTCTTTAAGATCAGAGAATGCCGGATTGGATAGAGAAGACAAAGCGAGTTTTTCTCCTTTTTCGGCGGCTTTTCTAAGATACGCAATACCGCCGTCAATATCTTTTGCTACGATGTTCCCTCGAATGAGACTTTGTCCCCACAGTGATTGTGAGTGGGGATCACCGTTTTTTGCTAGGATATAATTCGACCGCAGAGATAAAGGAATTGCCAACGCATCAGGTGTGTTTCGCTTTTTTTGACATTCCTGCACAAATTTTGTCAACTCATCTACTTGCTCTTTGCTGATTGCCTGATCCGGCTTTTTGATGATAGCTTCCAATTGTGCCAATGCAAACTGATCACCTTTTTCAGCACCGATCATAAACCATTTGATAGCTTCGTTGACATCTTGTTTAATGTTTTTGGTACCGCGTAAGAGTTGGTCTCCTACTCTTACTGCACTTTGAACATATCCTTTCATTGCCAGTTGTTTATGTTTCTCTAATTCTTTTTTTTCAATTGCTTCCCTTTGTTTTTGTAGTCTAGCTGTGCTTTCGTTTTCCGGCATTTGTAAATTTTTTTGAAGTTCGTCAATACGTTTCAACAGACTTTCGTCCACCATCTTTTTGTCTTGTGCTGAAACAGAACTTGAAAAAAGAGTCGCTGTCAATAATCCTGTAATTGCAATAATTACCAGAAATTGAACAAGCGCAAAATTAAGAAAAGACAAGGCAGAAAGAACCGCAGAATTGCGGTAATTGAAATCCGCAAAATTAGGATTGCGTACCCCCCCCCCCCTTGCCTATTTTAACATTTTCCAATGTGATCTTAACATTTGCAGTGATCGAACTTGAAATTAAATTTGTCTTTTTCATTATATACTCCTTTTTAAAATTTTGTTAGTGGATTTGATTCAACACACATAAATTATTGAAATCGCCGACTGTTTTTCCCGACAAATTAAGAAAAACCAACAACCTCAATAAACAATATTTATACTCATTACCCTTAAATTTTCGGTTTTGTAGAGCCGCAATGTATTGCGACTCAACGTAAAATTTTCATCAGATCGTGTAATCAACCAAAAATAAAAACCGAATTTAAAAGAAACTTTAGTACAATTACGGTTAAGAATTTTAACCTAACTCGAAAACAACACAAGAGGGGAGATAGATAATCAGAAAAAATTTTTTTTACCTGCTCTGAAGGTAATTGTCTATTTGTAAGCGTTCACATTATGTAAAATAGTCGTATCAATTCAGTAGGTAGGCGACCGTCTCGCCGAGCGGTTTTAAATAATACGGCGTACCCGCCGACAGTGAATCAGATTAACGATATGATCATTAAGGAATCTCCTAACGTTTGGTTTTCATTTCTAATCGGAAACAGAGGCAAGTCGGCGAGTACGCCGTATTGTTTAAAACCTTTGCGGAAAAAGGTCGGCTACCTACTGAATTGATACTGCCCCAAAAAGGCAAACGTTCCCACATTCCCGTTGGTTTCTTTGTCCCTAGTGTCTCTTATGTCCCAATAGTCCCTAATTCGTAGTGTAATCAGGGTATTGGATAGTTGCAAAAATTATGTTTATGAAAAAAGATTTTTTTGTTTTGATTTTTTATGTTTTCTTCTTTCCGGTATTAACACTTTATGCGGATTGGACACTTTTTCGCGGTGATGTCGGAGCAAGCGGGTGTGTCAAGGAAACGCTTGCATTTCTGGAAGTTCCGGAGATTTTGTGGGAACATCGTCTTGAAAAAGGTTGGTTTCAGGTAACAGCTGTGATCACCGAAAATCCAGAGTATGGCAATACTATTTATATTGGCATCAGTGATGATGGGATGTTGGCGTTTGATTTGAAAAACGGACAACACCGTTGGACATATCCCTTAGAACTCGGTGTTTTATCTCCGGCAGCGTATGCGAATAACCGTATTTTTTTCGGTGATTCAGATGGTGTTGTGTACGCTCTTGATGCTCAAACCGGTAAAGAACTCTGGAAATTCAAAACCGGAGGAACTATTGACAATAGCCCCAATATTGATTCAAAAACAAACCGTGTTTTGGTCAGTTCACAAAATGGTTCTTTGTACGCCTTAGATGCCGCAACCGGTCAATCCGTTTGGGAATACAAAACTGAAAACCAAATTCGTTGTTTTCCGGCAATTGCGGAGCGATGTTGTTTTGTAGCGGGTTGCGATAGTCAATTTCATATTCTCGATCTTGATAAGGGAACTGCGGTGAGCAAAGTCGCATTGGACGCACCAACAGGTTCGACTCCGGCAATTCTGGGAGATCGGTTTTTTTTCGGAACCGAAGGGAATGAATTTCTTTGCATTAACTGGAAAACATCGGAAATTGTTTGGCGATTTTCTTCAAAACAAACTTTTCGTGCTCCCGCAGCGTGTCAAGACGGACTTGTTGTTTTTGGCGGCTTCGATAAAACAGTTCACGCGGTTGATGTTCAAACCGGAAAAGAATTTTGGACATTCAAAACGAAAGGACGTTTGGAAGCCGGACCGCTTATTCGTGGTAATCGGGTTTATGTTGCGTCCACAGATTCATCACTTTATGTTCTTGATTTGAAAAGCGGTGAAAAATTGGCAACAGTCCAGATGTCAGGAAAATTGCTTGCATCACCGGCAATTGTTCATGGAAAACTTGTACTTGGCACCGATGATGGAATTCTTTCCTGTTTGCGAATTGCCGATGTTGTTCCGAAAAAATGAGGTAACCATTCAGTGGTTTGTTAAAACGGATCTTCCTTTTTAATTTGTCAAGATTTTCCTCTGTAACCTCTTTTAATATCTAGGGTTATGTTGTTTTTTTATCTGATTTTTTCTTGGACACTCTTGTGGTAATTTTGGTTTTTGTTTTGGCGAGAGTTATTTTTTTTGTCGGCAGTAATTCTGGCAGTGGAATATTGGCGAGCGTAAAGAGTTGGTTGATATCTTGGCGAGGCATCGGAATGCGATGCGCCGAGATATTGTCGTCGAGTTTCACTTTCACCGTACACAACGTCTCCAACAATTCAATCCCCTCCTCAACCGTCATGTCCAACTCTTCCCAAGAGTTACGCAATTTCTGTATCAACATATAAGACAGCATTACAACAAACACAAACATTTGAACTTGGTGTTGATCCGAAACCGATTGTTTCACGACCGCCTGTCATTACATCAAAACCAACCGGTCCCGCTTACGTTGGTGAAGAGTGGTCTTATATTATTAAGGCTTATGACCCCGAACAAGGTAATATTACTTATTGGCTTGTTGATGAAAACGGTACGAAAACACAATTTGATAAAACCGTAACATGGACACCATCAGAAACCGTTGAGAAAACATTTACGATTCGTGTTGAAGATCAATACGGTTTCTGGAGTGAGCAATCATTTATTGTTAGCGCAATTGAAGTTCCTGTACAAAATAGTCCGCCAATCTTTACTTCCGTACCAACCGCGCCCGCATTCGTCGGAGAACGTTATGAATATAATGTTTCGGCGCAAACCTTTAACGGAACAACTCCTCAATTCTCACTTGACGAAACATCGCAACAACTCGGTATTACAATTAGTAGTGATGGTCGATTGACGTGGATTCCGTCAACAGCAGGTGATATTCCGATTACAATTTATCTCAAAGATGGAAGCGGTAACGAAATTGTTCAAGCATTTATTTTAGCGGTTGTAACACGTCCTATTGTTACGGTGCCGCCGACCATCACGTCAAAACCAACCGGCCCCGCTTACGTTGGTGAAGCATGGAATTATAACGTTACGGCAACAGCAACCGATGGCGAAACAGTTAAATTCTATCTTGTAACACCGGACGGTGAAACGATACAAGAAATTATTAACGGTAATTTGTCAATCACGTGGGAGACGGCAGGATCACAAACACTGATTATTCGTGCTATTGACCAAAAAGATTCTAATGGTGCATGGAGTGAACAAAAATTCACAATTCAGGTTGTTGAACGTGTTATTGCAACAAATGATCCGCCGGTGATTCGCAGTGTTCCGAATGAACAGATTCGTCTTGGCAACACTTATTCGTACAAATTAAATGTGTTTGATCCCAACGGCGATAATATGACGTTTAGTTTAGCAAAATCACCGCAAGGCGCAACACTTTCTCAAGACGGTTTATTGTCATGGAATCCAAGTCAAATCGGTCAATATGAATTTGAAATATCGGTTTCAGATGGAATCAATGATCCGACGTTGCAGAAATTCACGCTTAATGTTTTACCTCCGGTTACTATAAATACTCCGCCGGTCATTACATCCATTCTGACAAGCGGTGCGATGAAAGACCGTCCTTATCAATATCAGGCAACAGCAACCGATGTTGACGGTGATACGCTAACTTGGTCGATTGATGTTTCGGAAATTCCTGAATCCGCACGCAGCGATATTCATATTGACGCGACAACCGGTTTGTTCACATGGACGCCTCATGTTGCCGGATCGTTTACGTTCAAAATTATTGCGAGTGACGGCAAAGACAGTGATATCCGTATCATTACACTTCCTGTTGCAAGTAATGCCCCGCCGCAGATTACTGCACTTCCTGAACCGAATGGTTTAGTCGGCAATGAATATGTTTCTAAAATTGAAGCGTATGATCCAAACGGCGATGCATTGACTTATCAATTGGAAAATGCGCCGGAAGGATTAACGGTTGCCGCAGATGGAACGCTGACTTGGACAAATCCTGTAACAGGACGTTACACCGTTACGGCAATTGTAACAGATTCAGAAGGAGCGGTTGCGAAACGTCAATTTGAGTTACGCATTACCGATCCGGCAACTCCGAATAACGTACCGACATTAGATAGTTCGTTGCCAGCGTCGATTCCGGTCAATAAACTGTTTACCGCTCATCTTTCGGCGTCCGACAAAGACGGTGATGTTGTTACGTTTAAGTTGGTCGAGGGACCGGAAGGCATGATCATTAGCAGTAATGGTCAAATCGAATGGACTCCGAAATCACTTGGTGCGGAATCGTTTAAGGTTGAAATCTCTGATGGAAAATCAAGTGTTGTTTATACTTATACCATTGAAGTAGTTGCGCAACGGGAAAATCATCAACCGCAATTCATTTCCGAACCGCCGCAAATTGTAACAGCCGGTAAAACATTCACCTATAAACCGGTTGCGGCGGACGAAGACAATGATTCGGTAACTATTAACATTATCGAATCGCCAACCGGAATGATTTTGAACGCAAAAGGTGAAATTGTCTGGACTCCAAGCAGTGCATTGGTTGGTCAAAGTGTTACGGTAAAACTCCGCGCAACAGATACTTACGGCGCATCAATTGATCAAGTGTTTGAAATCGCGGTGCGAAGTGTTGTACAAGCTCCGAAAGTCGATATGAGTCAACCATTGCCGACGGGATTTGTCGGACAAAAAATGACTTACCAAATTATCGCAACAGACCCACAAGGCGAAAAGTTGACCTATATCCTTGAAGGAATGGTGCGTTATGAATCTTATCCCACGAATCCTCTACAGATTGACATTGGTAATGCGGTACTCGACCCGAACTCAGGATTATTATCGTACACACCAACAGCAGAGTTTGCAGACAGCATTATCGGATTCCGAATTAGTGTACGAAATGAATCCGGTGCTCCAACTCCAGTGATGGTATTCCCGATGATGGTCTATGATTTAACCGAAGTCGAACCGGTTGATCCAGGTAACCCAAGTGGTCCCACACAGCCAACGTACAATAATCCGCCGCAAATTCAATTACCGGAAAGCTCCTATATTGAAGCCAATAAACTGTACACTTATCAAATAACGGCAATTGAACCTGATAATGATACACTTACATTTACCTTAATTGATCCGCCAAACGGAATGACGATCAATAGTCAAACCGGAGTAATTACATGGACACCAAGTGCGGGGTTAATTGATCAAGCAATTAAAGTTTCGGTAAGTGTTTCTGATGGACATGCTTCGAGTTCGGGATATTTTTATCTTGGAATTACCGCTCCAAATAATCTGCCGACAATCAAATCAATCCCTGATCAAGCGGCTACAGCCGGTAGTAAATTCCAGTATTATGTTAATGCAACAGATACAGATCGTAATGATACGTTGACCTATTCACTGAATCAATCGGCGATTGATTTGGGTATCAACATTGATTCCCGCTCCGGTT
>JAIROD010000720.1 GCA_031257725.1 Planctomycetaceae bacterium
CAGGGGCAAGTCGGCTATCGCCGTATTTAGTAAAAACCTTTCGGCGAAAGGTCGCCTACCATCGAATGACCAATCTACTGAATAATTACAAAAATGGTTAAAACAAAATAGACAATTACATAATCTAAATATTCCGCTGAATAATTACAAAAAAACGACTAAAAACAAAGAGCATTATAAAAAAACTAAATTGCTTGTCAAGAAAGATTCTGAAAGAGGAATAGTGAATCTCTCTCCATAATTCAGCATTTACCGAAAGTGAACGGCGTTGACTTGCACCGCGTTGTTCGACTTAACCCAACAACACGGGGTAAACCCCGTCGTTAACTAAAAACACAAGATACATTAATTAAAAGACTCAACCGACGTGAGAACCTTTCAGGCGAAAGGTTCGGTTGCCTGGGTTACCTAATTTAACAATCAGCCGGAAACGTGGGAAATTTTCTGATTATTTTGTGCTAATCGCCATCAGGCAACCAAAGATAGACCGCCGATTTGATCTTGCCCGCAGGGTATTGATATCAATTGAAAAACGGTAACTTCTTATTTTCAAATAGTTTCGGTTAATTTTAAAATTGGGGTTGCCGAAATGGGCGTTTTCCTGTAAAATCCCGCAACCATTGGGGAACATCCGTTCAATAAACGGAAACAGCTTTACCAATCACCGGCAAATCAGGAAAATTCAAGGATGAATTTTCAATAAATGAGAGCAAGGAGGCTCTTTTTCATGTTTGGAGTGCAGGCAATTCTTTCGGCGTTTATTTGGGCAGCCATTCCCGCTCCGCAGGATGCGACTCTTATTTTTGTAACTTCACCGGGTTGCGGATTTTGTCAACAGGTTGCTCCGCTGGTCAAGGAGATTGCCGAGATGGGCTATTCGGTTGAAACGGTTGACGCATCGCAACGCCCTGATCTCGTGCGGGATCAACTCAAAGTTTCCATGTTTCCAACCTTTCTCATGCTCTCACATGACCGGATTATTGACCGTGTGGTCGGCGGCGGCAATCCGATTACGTTGAAAGCACGAATCCTTTACATGTTTGAACGGGCAGTTGAATTGCAACGAAAAAACGGTGAAATCATTC
This sequence comes from Planctomycetaceae bacterium, assembly GCA_031257725.1. Classification (GTDB taxonomy): domain Bacteria; phylum Planctomycetota; class Planctomycetia; order Pirellulales; family Thermoguttaceae; genus WRKP01. Next base: position 1,086 of record JAIROD010000720.1, read on the forward strand.
AGGCTTCGTTTGTAACTCCTTCACCCGTAACATCGTCTTCCGTAACACCTATATCTGTAACGTCATCGGCAACTTCCGGCAATCCGGCAACCCCAATATTGACAACCGGTTTGAAAACCGAATCAAAATTTGATTTGAAAACCGTACCGAAAACGGTTGAAAATACGGCAAAAAATCCGGTAACAATTTCAACTTGGATTACGTCATCCGTTAAACTTCGGGTTGACGCGGATAATACCCATTCGTGGGGAACCGGAACCATTATTGATACACGAAAAGGCGAAGCGTTAATTTTGACCTGTGGTCATATTTTTCGCGATTCACAGGGGAAGGGTAAAATCGAAGTTCATTTATTCGGTCAAAATTCTACTGTTCGGGTTTTTGGACGTTGTTTGCATTACGATTTAGAAATTGATTTAGCGTTGGTAATTATTGTTCCGCCGTGTCCGGTTCGGGCAATTCCGATTGCACCGCAACAATATCAGATTTTACCGAAACAACGTGTGTTAAGTGTTGGCTGTGACGGCGGAGCGAATCCGACGGTTCGGGAGCATTACGTCATGTCCACCGATCGCGTTGGCACGCCGCGTGAAAATATGTTACCGTTTCATTATATTCAGGTGTACGGCGCGCCGGTGAGCGGTCGCAGCGGCGGCGGACTTTTCACGGAAGACGGTTATTTAATTGGCGTTTGTAACACCGCCGATCCTGTTCAGAATGACGGACATTTTGTTCCGCCGCAAATGATCCGTCATGTTTTGCAATCAATGCAACTTTCAGAAATTTACGAACATCCGTCTTTAACCGATCATTCGCCGGTTCCGGCAACAACGGTAACAATAAAACAGGCGGCAGAAAATTTTGCGACAATAAATACGCCAACCGTGAATCCGGCAACCCCAAATCCGGCGTTGGCGAATCCGGTAACGCAATTGGAACCATTAAAACTGGAACCATTAAAACTGGAACCATTGAAAATAGAACCGTTGAAAACGGAACCACTGAGAACAGAAATGCTGAAAGCGGAACCATTCAAAACGTCGGTTCAACAGATTCCTGTAACGATGGAGTCGGAAACGGGACAGGAGATGGATGAAAAACAACGGGCAACATTGGACGAAATTAAACGCCGTCAACAAGATGGCGACGAGGTGATTTTGATTGTCCGGTCGCGTCGAAATCCTGAAATTCCGAGTGATGTGATTATTCTGAGCGGGACATCGGACCAATTTCTTGACGCTTTGGTGAAACACGAACCGGTTTCTAATAATACATCGGCATCGTCTTACAATCCGGTTATTTTTTCGTCGCACGAAACACTGAATCCGAATTTACGTCCTCTTAATTCTCCGTCTGTTCCGATTGCCGACCGCCAACCGGTTTCTTTTCCCGTGTTGCACTAACAGCATAAATTGGTATAATACGAAAAATCGGAAATGAAACGCAATTCCCCTGTTGTAATCGTTCACACAACTAAGTAAAATATTCGTAATTATTCAGCGGAATTTTCGTAATTCATATCGTTTGAATAATTCAATTCCCTGTCTCGCCAGGGATAAGATGTTGGTTGAAAACAATAGCGATTAAAAACGTTAGGGACGAAATATTGGCATAAAATTGTTTCCGGTATTGACCGTAACGTTACAAACATTTTTTACAAAGGAGAAAACCATGTTAAAAATTGGTATTACGGGTCTTGGTTTTATGGGGATGATTCATTATTTATCGTATCAACAACTTAGCGGGGTTCAGGTTACCGCGATTTGCGAAACCATTCCCGAACGCCGTCAAGGAGACTGGACAGGCATCAAGGGTAATTTTGGTCCGCAAGGCACGAAGATGGATTTGTCGGGCATTTCGGTTTATGCTGATTTGAAGGACATTCTTTCGGATTCGAATGTTGACTTGCTGGACATTTGCCTTCCGCCCAATGCTCATGCTTCCACTGCGATTGCCGCGTTGAATGCCGGTAAACATGTTCTTTCGGAAAAGCCGATTGCTTTGAAGTTGGAAGATGCCGACCGGATGGTTGCCGTTGCGGAAACGAATAATAAACTGTTGATGGTTGCTCATGTTTTGCCGTTTTTTACCGCGTATGCCTTTGTTTATGATGCGGTTCAATCGGGTCGTTACGGAAAATTACTCGGCGGACATTTTAATCGGGTGATTTCGGATCCGGTCTGGCTGAAAAATTTTTATGACATGAACACCATTGGCGGACCGCTTCTGGATTTACACATTCACGATGCTCATTTTATCCGGTTGCTGTTTGGGTTACCGAAAACCGTACAAAGTTCAGGGCGATTGCGCGGCGGAACGCCGGAATATTTTAGTACGCAATTCCTGTATGACGACTCCGATATTCTTGTTACATCGAATAGCGGTTGTATTTTTCAACAGGGTCGTCCGTTTATGGCTAATTTTGAGGTTCATTTTGAAAAAGCCACATTGGTTCTTGACGGGGCGGTTCCGGCTATTTTGACAGAAGATGGAAAAGTTGAAAAAGCGGAGCTTCCTAATCTGGACGAAATCGGCGTTTTTGCCAATGAATTGAAAGAGGTCGCCGATTCCATTCAACGAGGACAAGTTTCGCCAATTTTAGGCGGTCAACTTGCACGCGATGCGTTGTATTTGGCATTGAAAGAAATGGAATCAATTCAAACACGAAAACCTGTCAATCTATGAGTTACGAAATTATACTCATTACGTTTGAAAATTTGCTGATTATTTCAGAATTTTGGGGGCATCAGTGATTGGAGAATAATGCCAATTTTCTGTCCCGTTAGGGACAACATATTGGATGTCGATTAAACATGCCGTCCCGTTAGGGACGACATGTTGGTGGAATCAGGAATCAATAAATAAATTTTACCAATATTGCATCCCTACGGGATGCGGATGATTTATTACATTGTTTTCTACCAAGATGTCGTCCCTAACGGGACGGAAAATTCAGGAA
>JAIROD010000723.1 GCA_031257725.1 Planctomycetaceae bacterium
GCGTTTGTTATTTTGGGGCAGGTAACCTCAATCTGGGTTGTCCGCAAACAACAAACGCTCCCTTTTTCTGATGATAAGCAAGAGGATCGCTACTGAATACAATACTTACAAAATTAAAAAAATTTCTTTCTCCTATATTGTACTTTTTCCGAAAAATGATAATATTAGATAAATAATTTGGTTACTGTGTAGTAACCGGAAACGGTAATAAACTAATTCGGAATTGTATGAATCAAACGTAAAGCGTTATAAATCAATTAGTTCGGTAGCGATCACTCTATTCCAATCGCCAAAATTGAATCCCATGAGTGACAAATACTGCCTCTCCTTCAGAAGGAGGGCGTGGTCAATTTGTCATCATGGGAACCTTTGGCGAGGTGGAATAGATGATAAAAGACACTCGCCCTTTTTTTATGCGCCGAACGAAAATAAAACCCATACTTTCTGCCAAGTTCACCACAAAGAACATTTGGTAAGTTCCAAATAAAATCGTGAATGGCTACAAACTGTTTATCCGTTTTTTAGTAATAGATTATAAAACCAGAACAATTTAATAAAGGAGTTACAAAACAATGAATAAATGGAATAGACTGACATTTGCTCTTAACATGCTTTTCAACAGGGACAAGGTCAACGATTTTTTGTCTAGTAGCATGCCTATTATCATATTTATTACCCTATTTGTTGTTTCAATTTTTCTCGTAGTTAGTGCGGCTAATGCTTTATCCGGTAACAATTCACCAGATACTGCTAAGTCAGAGTTGATAAAACGGCAAAAATCAGTTAGCTTTTGGTTATGTTTCTATTTGATTACGTTTTTTATTACTAATGGGCTGTTATTTTTGGACAGCCATTTGTTGAGTAAACATTACAACAGTATAATAGAAGATTCTGACTCCTCTTATGATAACGAATATTCTTATGACAACGAATATTCTTATAACAACGAGTATGAAAACTCCTCTGAAAATAACGATTATCCAACTGGATTGACTGGAGTGACTTCACGAGCTCTGTTCTTTTACTGGATAACTTCATTGGTCGGTTTTTATTTCTGTATGGCTAAGTTCTGGGAAGCAGTAGCGCCAGATATTGCACGGATAAACCCGCAAAATGCCGCATGGTCATCGTTAATACCAGTTTATGGGTGGTTTTTTGCATTTCAGGGATTAACAGATAATATGAATAAAACCGCCCAACAATTGGGAATACAAAATTTTAGTAAAACCTTTTGGCCAACAATCGTCTGTTGTTACTGGATTATATATGCATTTTGCTTTTTCTGGTACGGAATTGTAGGTATCAGTACAATAATGATTTTAGGCAACATTATTGCTACTACAATGTTTTTAAGATACTTACATGATAAGGCAGTAAAGCTAATCGCAAAGACGGAATATGGTGAAATTATTTGTTAAAATGTTACCATAGAACCGTAATATATGTGTAACTTTTTGTATTCCCATTATTTTTAACCACGAGGAGAATTTTATGAGTGAGAAAGTATTTCTCAAACAGGACGGAATGGAATGTGCGGTTGATTTTGAGCAACTGAAAGAGTTGTTACGTGAAGGTTATGTAAAACCGCACACCCAAATGCGTGCAGAAAACGAAACCACATGGAAACCAGCTGGAACATTTCTCAAATCGGTCGGATTGATCGGAGCTGGAGTTGTCGGCGGAGCATTACTCAGTAGTTTCTTTGGAAACGAAGCCTACGCCGCAACAGCTAATTCCATCGCCGAAAACGTAACAAATACTGCCGCCGGAGGTACTGCGACGGCAGCTAATGGGATGGTTCGTGTTGATTCTTATGATTTCGACGGCGATGGTGTTTCCGATATGGATATGTACGATATCAACGGTGATGGTATTGCCGATGTTGAACGCTATGATTTCGACCATGACGGCATTGCTGATTTGACAATTGTCGATAGAAACGGAGATGGTATTGCCGATACAATATATGCAGATACCAACGGCGATGGTTTTTACGATACAGTCGCAACTAGTAACGTTAATAACAGTACTATTGATACAGTTGCTGTAGATACCGATGGAGATGGAGTTATTGATTCCATATTCGGTTTCTTCAACGATCTTTTCGGTTGATGTCTGAATAATTCAATTTCCTCGTCCAGCATGGTATTGTCAAGAAGTTTGTTTTAGGGAACTTGCTAAAGACCTTGCTTTTTATCTAAAATTTTGCCTAGCATTCACTGGCTGGTTGTTAAATTAGGTCGATTTGGGGTAGGCAACCGTAGGTGAACGCTGTGGGTGAAAACCCTTCGCCGAAAGGTTGCGTTGCCGATAGGCAATAGTGAATCAGATTCGATTGGGCAATTTGTGTTTCCGACCGGTTTGGAAACTGATTGCCGGCAGTAAACAGGGGCAAGTCGGCGAGTACGCCGACGCAACCGCTTGGCGAAACATTGCCTACCTCTTGGATTATTCACGTGGTAACTATTCAGTGGATTGTTGGTCTAGTTATTGTAGTAGCCTTTTTTTAACGTCTGCCATCGGGTTATACTTTTCTCACTTTAAAATTCGATTTTTGTTTTTTGAAATGATCACGGAATATGCTTATTTTTAAGGATGAAATTCATCCTGAATATGTTTTAAAAACCGAAAATTAAAGTGTAATGAGTATAATACATTCATCAATAGATACTACTATTTTTTGACTTCAAACTCTGCGTCAATCGCGTCGTCGTCGCCTTTTGCCTGTGGATTGGCACCCATTGCTTCGGCGGTTTCCGCTCCTTGTTTGGCGGCGTTGGCAGCCGCAGCCGCTTCATACATCGCCTTGCTCATCGCATGCGATGCCTGTTCCAGTTGTTCGGTTGCCGATTTAATCGTTGCCAAATCATCCGTCGCAACCGCTTCACGCGTTTTACCAATCGCCGCATTGACCGCATCTTTGTCCGTCTGACTCAAATTCGCATCGTTTTCTTTGAGCAACTTTTCAAGTTGGAAACACATCGATTCCGCATTGTTCTTCGCCTCAACCAGTTCACGACGTTTCTTGTCCTCATCGGCGTGAAGTTCGGCATCATGCTGCATCTTCTCAATCTCATCTTTGGAAAGACCGGACGACTGCTCAATACGGACTTTGGTTTCCTTTTTCGTTCCCAAATCCCGCGCCGAAACATTCAGAATCCCGTTGGCATCAAGATCAAATGAAACTTCAATCTGCGGAACCCCACGCGGCGCAGGTGGAATCCCTTCCAAATTAAACTGACCCAAAAGTCGGTTGTGGGCGGCAATCTCACGCTCTCCCTGATAAACTTTAATTGTTACCGCCGTTTGGTTGTCGTCTGCCGTACTGAAAACTTGTTTCTTTTCAGTCGGAATCGTTGTATTCCGTTCAACAAGTTTGGTCATAATACCACCAAGCGTTTCAATTCCAAGTGATAACGGTGTTACGTCAAGCAACAAGACATCGCGGACTTCGCCGGCAAGCACCGCCCCCTGAATTGCCGCGCCAACCGCAACCACTTCATCAGGATTCACCCCTTTATGTGGGTCTTTGCCGAAAATAACCCGCACCATATCCTGAACTTTCGGAATCCGTGTCGAACCGCCCACCAACACCACTTCATCAATTTGTGACGGCGATAATTTGGCATCTTTCAACGCTTGCATCACCGGACCGCGGCAACGTTCGACCAAATGATCAGTCAATTGTTCAAACTTCGACCGCGTTAATTTAACCTGTAAATGTTTCGGACCATTTTGATCAGCCGTGATAAACGGTAAATTAATATCAGTCGATTGAGCGGAACTAAGTTCACGTTTTGCTTTTTCGCAGGCTTCCTGAAGACGTTGAAGAGCCATTGCGTCTTTACGTAAGTCAATTCCCTGTTCGGCTTTAAATTGTTCGGCAACATGATTGATCAACACTTCATCAAAATCGTCACCGCCGAGATGTGTATCGCCGTTGGTGCTAAGAACCTGAAACACTCCGTCCGCAACTTCAAGACATGATACGTCAAATGTTCCGCCGCCAAGATCGAATACCACTATTTTCTGGTTGACATTTTTGTCCAAACCATAAGCCAATGATGCGGCAGTTGGTTCATTGATGATTCGGGACACTTCAAGTCCTGCAATTTGTCCGGCATCTTTAGTTGCCTGACGTTGGGCATCGTTAAAATAGGCAGGAACGGTAATTACTGCCTTATTGACTTTGTGACCAAGATACGCTTCCGCTGCCTCTTTGAGTTTACGAAGCGTCATTGCGGAAACTTCCGGCGGTGTATATTTTTTATTGTCAATTTCTACTTTGACATATTCATCGGAACTTCCAACCACTTTATAGGGAACCATTTTTTCTTCGGTTGCCACTTCGCCGTGCCGTCGTCCCATAAAACGTTTGATCGACGCTACCGTGCGAGTTGGATTCGTTACCGCCTGCCGACGTGCCGGTTCACCCACCAAGTTTTCATCACTGTCCGTAAACGCAACCACACTCGGCGTTAACCGATTTCCCTCAGCGTTTGGAATCACTTTAACGTCTTTACCCTCCATCACTGCGACCACTGAATTGGTCGTCCCAAGATCAATCCCAATAATTTTTTCAGATGCCATGATCTATAGTCCTCACTTTCTTTAAGCCGATTGTTTTCGGCTGATTGACAACAATCTCACACTTGGGCATCCCTCTAATAATTCAAATTTTTATTTTCAACCCATTAATTAATAGTTTATTAATTAATAAGTTAAAGACGGAATTTACCCCGTGTTATTGGGTTAAGTCTAACAACGCGGAGCAAGCTCACGCCGTTAACTTTCGGTAAATTCGGAATTAGGAGAGATGCCCATTTTATACTTAATATACTCAATTGCTCAATAAACACTGGTTGGCAAACAACCGGCAATCAAGTTGGAAAAAATTTACAGCAATTTGTATGCCATTCAAAAAATACTAAATATATTTTCTTAACTCCTTATATTTTAATAAGTTATAAAATTACCCCCAAAAGAATATCTGCCAAAATGACAGTATGACCACAATACGTAATTGTCTATTTTGTTTTAACCTTTTTTGTAATTATTCAGTAGATTGGTCATTCGATGGTAGGCGACCTTTCGCCGAAAGGTTTTTACTAATACGGCGATAGCCGACTTGCCCCTG
>JAIROD010000731.1 GCA_031257725.1 Planctomycetaceae bacterium
CAGGGGCAAGTCGGCTATCGCCGTATTAGTAAAAACCTTTCGGCGAAAGGTCGCCTACCATCGAATGACCAATCTACTGAATAATTACAAAAAAGGTTAAAACAAAATAGACAATTACGGTACTCCGTGTTTTTTAGTTAAGATGTGGTTTAGCCCGTGTTTTTTGGTTAAGCCTAACAACGCGGGGCAAGCTCACGCCGTTAACGTTCGGTAAATTCTGAATGATGAGAGATTTCCTATTCACTTACTACTGCTGGTATAGTTTGATGACCATGCGCTGGAGATGGAGGTTACGGTATTCATATCTGAGGACATTTTGGCTAATGCTTCTTCCATTGCATAAAATTTATTCAGCATCATTGTCCGTTTCACATCGAGCCGTTCCTGCATGAAGGCGATACGTTCTTCATTTTGGGCAATTTTTGTATCGAGCGTATCGCGTTCAATGTAGGCGATTCCGTCATAATCCGTCAACAAGTTGGCGGCATCCATAAAGGATTGCGCCCAACCGGAGGTAATGGCGGTTGTTTTTCCGTCATCTCCCAGAAGTTCCTGCTCCTTGAAGAAAAATTCCTGAATTCCGTCAGGATTGGCCGCATACAATGTATCAAAAACGTCTTCATCAAACGTCAAGGTCCCGGTGGAGGTATTTACCGAATCATCGTCAAGGCTGGAACGTATCGTAATGCCAATTGATTGTAATGAATTGATTCCCGGAATTCCATAGACACGTTTCAACAGTGCATCGGAAATATTGCGGTCAAACGCTCTGGCGACATGATTATTGTATAAAACCTCGCCCACATTCGCTGTAGTATCATAAAGCGTATAAGTATTGAGTTTTTCGCGGAACTCGTTGTAATTTTCGACAAAGGTTTTGAGTGCCGCTTTAATATCGACGCTTGTTTTTTCGCTTGTTATTGTTACCGGCGAGTCGGCGGTTCCGGTCACGGTAATATCCACACCGCTAACAACATTTTTGAACGTATTCGAACCGGAATGGAGAACAACACCGCTCGAACTTTTCGCATCGCCGTAAACCAGTATTGCGTCGCTTGCTTCCGTCATATTTTCCGTTGTCAAACCAAGACACGAAAGATCAATATTCATTCCCGCTGCCGAACCGGTTGAGTTTCCTGAAATTGCCAAACGGTAGGGAGTTGCCGTGCCGTCGGCAATAATCGACGCGGAAAAATTACCGCCGACATCGTTGATCTTTTTGCGAATATCGTCGAGTGTATCGGTTTCCACAACTTCGATTTTGTACGTTGAACTGCCCTCAATTTTCAAACGTCCGTTTTCATCTTTTTGCGATTGATTGGCTGATTTGTTAATTCCCAGATCAGCGGCGAATTTTGAAACGCTGTCATCTAAACAGGAAAAACTGCCGCTTCCTCCAGCAAATTCTTCGAGAAGAATCCCGTCGCCGGCATCGTTAATTCGTGCGTTCACACTCACACCGGTTCGATTGATCGAGTCGATAACATCGCCAAGCGTTTGATGAGTTTTTGAATCGAAAGTCAATGTCTCTGAACGTCCGGCGGAGTCGGTAATGGTGATTTTTCCACCCGCCAACGTAATTCCTCGTCCGCCGTTTAATTCCGAAAGTTTGGTCGAATACGAAACCGTTTGACGGTTCATGCTGCTGCCGTCAACTTTTGACTGAGCGGAATTAACGTTCAATCCAAACGAGGAAGCAATATTCGGACTGGTTGTTGTGGTTACGGTTGTCGGTTCACCGCCTTCTTCTTCGGATGGAGTTGTTGTCGTGGTTGTCGTTGTTTTGTCCCGAAAAATCAGATTAGCGGTGTTTTGGCCTGTTGTGTCAACGAGTTGAAAACCGGTTTTTGAATCGTTCATCTTAACAGAAATTCCAATTCCGTATTGCGGTTCTTCGCCAGCCGCAACTTCGATTTCTGCGGTTTGCAACTTCTCATTCAACAGCGTAACCGCATCCTCAAACGTTTGCATTGAATTGAGCTCTTCCTGAGTGAACGACAAAACGGCTTTATTACCGGCACGGTCTTGAACTTCGATTTCTCCGGCAACTGCTTTGGAAAGTCCGTAACCGCCGTTTAGTGTGGACATGAGCGGGGAACTAAGACCGCCGATAAGTTGACGGGTTGTGAGCGTTCCGTCTGCGGTACTGACTCCGGCTTCGTAATCTCCGCCGGTAAGTCCTAATGTGCGGAAAATCGGACTAAGATTTCCGCTTGGTTGGACGAACTCGGTAGTACTACTGCCTTCAGTTGTATCTTTAAAAACGATCCGCCGTCCGTCATCACTGATCGAAGCCTGAACTTTTCCCGCAACTCCGTTTGTGTCCGTTGAATTATTAATTGTTTCAAGTAAATCGCCGACAGTCAATTCACGATGAATTTCCGGCGCACCCGCTTCAATTTCCGCAGTGGTTGAACGCCGATTGAAGTCGATGGAAACCGTCGAACCGTCTTTACAATAGACCGTGATTTCCGGCAAGACAGAATCAAAAACCAGACCGTTTCCGTCATTGAGTTGGTTCAGACTCATATTTTCACCGAGCCGATAAATCGAACTTCCGGTTGCAACGCCGTTTTCATCTGCGGTCAGTCCGGCAAGACCAAGCGATGCGGCGGTGCTTCCGCCGGAAACTTCCTGAACCAAAAACTTCGACGGATCACCGCCGCTTATATCCGTCAAAACAATTCGATCATCAACCAATTCCGCCGAAACATCAATATCCGTGTTATTATTGATTGTTTCGATAATATCGTCCATAGTTACCGCACTTCGCAAATCAATAGTGGCGCGTGTGCCGCTTCCGTCGGTAATTCGGATATATCCTTTTGTAAACCCGTCGCCGCCGTTGATATTTTGTAATTCGATATTATTCTCAAGCGACCAACTTTTTCCAATTGTAATTGTTCCGGTTTTTCCCAATGCTTCCGTATCGCTGGCAACTCCTTTGGCAACCGTTTGTTGTGTTGTGGCGACTTGGATTGGCGTGAAGGTGTAGGTGCCGACGGTGGGAGTTCCGTTTCGAGTGGCGGTCAGGGCGTTGGTGTTGCTGCTGGTAAGATCACAACGGTTAAAAGCATCGGCTTTGTTCAAAGTACTGATCAGATAACTCGATCTCTGGAAATAGAGCATCAAGTCCTCAATAGCGGCTCTTTCTGCTGCTAAGACTTCGTTTCGGTCTGTGAGATTATCTTTCGGGCGAGAATCAATTGCAATCAACTTATCAACCAGGCTAACATAATCAATTCCTGAAATAAGTCCGACACTGCTCTGAATTCCAGACATAAATGAACCTTTTAGTTATAGACCTTTTGTTTTTTTGTGAAATTCTAAAAACATCGTTTATGACGGTGTTGGATTCTACGGTTTACTTTATCACGCTGTTTTATCGGTTATCGGCTTCCCCCAAAATGATGTTTGTACGCCGAATACTGTTTAATAAGGAAAAATAAAATAGGAAAAGTAAACAATATAAATATTATAAATAAATTTTAAGTCCAAAGCGGTCAAAAATGATTTTTTTGTTGAAAAAACAGAAGATATAAAATAATTCAAATTGCTATGATCCTTACAATCCGCATAACATTTCCTCGTATTCACCGGACGGTTGTTCGTAACGATTCCGTCACGCAGGGAACTATTAAGTAAAAGACTTTATTAACCGTATGCTTTAGCTTACGGTCTAGGCGGTTACACACCATCAAGTCCCGCAGGGACGACACTTTATTAACCGTATGCTTTAGCTTACGGTCTAAACGGTTACACACCATCAAGTCCCGCAGGGACGACACTTAAAACAAACGGTCAAACTCTCATGTGTCGTCCCTGCGGGACTTTTAAACAGGCAACATGATTCCGTATGCTAAAGCATACGGTTAATAAAGTGTCATCCCTGCGG
>JAIROD010000024.1 GCA_031257725.1 Planctomycetaceae bacterium
GTGTGTTTAGTTAACGACGGGGTTTACCCCGTGCTTTAGGGTTAAGTCGAACAACGCGGGGCAAGCCCACGCCGTTAACGTTCGGTAAATCCTGAATTATTAGAGATTCCCAGTTAATAGTTAACGACGTGGGTTACCCCGTGTGTTTAGTTAACGACGTGGGTTACCCCGTGCTTTAGGGTTAAGTCGAACAACGCGGGGCAAGCCCGCACCGTTAACCTTCGGTAAATTCTGAATTATTAGAGATTCCCAACTGAATTTTCGATTTCATTTTTTCACATTTTTTCTCATTATTTCACATTTTAGGGGAATAAACAAGATTGCTTGTACATTTGCGGAATTTTAGTAAAATGAGACCTGTTGAAAGTATCACGGTTGTCGTGATTATTTTTTGTTTCATCTTTTTTTTCATAACAATATGTGTGGAATTGTTGGATACGTTGGTCAGCAGAATCCATTGGATTTTTTACTTCGCGGGCTTCGGATGTTGGAGTATCGCGGTTATGACAGTGCCGGAGTGGCCACTATTAACGGAACACAATCAATTCATATCGAAAAAACTCCGGGACGAATTGACGCTCTGAAAAAACTCGTTCACTCCGCAAAACTACAAGGTCATATCGGTATCGGTCACACACGATGGGCAACTCACGGGTTGCCGACAAAAGAAAACGCCCACCCACATCTCAGTTTCAACGGTGCAGTGGCTATTGTTCACAACGGAGTGATCGAAAATTATCAGTCCATCCGAAATCAGTTGTCCAAAAAAGGAATCGAGTTCGTTACACAAACCGATACCGAATCGCTTGCTCATCTGATCGCTTATTATCTTCATGAGGAAATCGACAAGTTTGGTGAAACGGTTAAAATTGAGGAAATGTTGCCGCATGTGGTGAAACTGGCGTTGTCGCAGATTCACGGAACTTATGGAATTGCCGTACTTTTCCGTGATTATCCCGAAGTGATGATTGGTGCGAAATTGGGAAGTCCGCTTATTCTTGGTGTTGGTAAGGACGAAAACTTTCTCACCAGCGACGCCGCCACTCTCGCCGGTTACACCGATCAGATCATCACTCTCGCCGATCATGAACTCGTTTGTGTAACGGCAAACGGTTTTTCAATTCATCATCGCGACGAAGGAATTGTCGAACGGAATATCGAAATTCTCGATATTGATCCCTCCCAGGTGGACCGCGGCGGGTTTGATCATTATATGCTCAAGGAAATTTTCGAACAGCCTGAAGCAATTCAAAATACGTTACGCGGACGGCTCGATTATGATTCGGCAACCGCAAAATTCGGCGGTCTCAATTTAACGCCGCAACAAATGTTGAATGTGCAACGAATTTTGATGACCGCCTGCGGAACCAGTTGGCACGCTTCCTTGGTTGGCGAATATCAAATTGAAACCTTAGCACGAATCCCGGTTGAAGTGGAATATGCCAGTGAATTGCGTTACCGAAACCCGCCGCTTGATCGTAACACGTTGCTTTTTGCCATTACTCAAAGCGGTGAAACAGCCGATACCATCGCTGCCATGCGTGAAATGAAACGGCGCGGATTTCCAACAATGTCCATTTGTAACGTTGTCGGAAGTTCAATCGCGCGAGAAGCGGACGGCGGAATCTATCTGCACGCCGGTCCCGAAATCGGAGTTGCATCGACAAAAACATTCACGTCGCAATGTACTGTTTTAGCGTTACTGGCATTGTATCTCGGTCGGCTTCGGCATCTGAATTTCGAAGCGGGACGAAAAATTATTTCCGAACTCGAAAAATTGCCTCATCTGGTCAAAACCGCTCTTGCAACAAATGATCATGTTAAAAAAATCGCCGAAAAATACGCCCATTGTAACAGTTTTCTATTTCTTGCCCGTCATTTCAATTTTCCAACCGCATTGGAAGGTGCGTTAAAACTCAAGGAAATCAGTTATATTCATGCCGAAGGTTATGCTGCCGGAGAAATGAAACATGGACCGATTGCGTTGGTTGATGCGGTTACGCCAAGTGTTTTTGTTGCGCCAACTTGTTACGTTCATGATAAAACATTGTCGAATATGCAGGAAATCAAGGCTCGCGGCGGTCCGGTTATTGCGTTGATTACGGAAGGCGACCAACGAACAACCGAAATCGCCGACGATGTTATTGAATTACCGCAAATTGAGGAATTTTTGCAACCAATTGTGTACAATATCCCGCTCCAACTTTTAGCCTACCATGTTGCCGTTTTTCGCGGTTGCGATGTTGATAAACCGCGAAACCTGGCAAAAAGTGTTACTGTCGAATAGTTAATATACTACAGGCGGGTACAAATTGGTTGTTTTATTTGAAATATTCCCCAAAGTAGGGTATCAAGAGGTAGGCAACCTTTCGCCGAAAGGTTGCAACGGTTGGGTTTGTTATTCGAGTTGTACGCGGTTGTTTTTTAATTTCCATCTGCAAACAGGAGCAAGTCGGCTATCGCCGACGCAATGTTTCGGCGAAACATTGCCTGCCATCGAATAACCAATCTACTGAATAATTACTACAAATTTAGTTTTTATTTTTTTCAGGTACGAAGCGGACTTTTCGTTACGTTCCCGCCGTCAAATTTTTATTTTAACTTTTTTGCAACTATTAACTATTAACTATTAATTACTCATGTTTCGTTTTTTTGTTTTTTTGTTTTTGGTATTGAATTTTTCTATTTCGTTGCTTTTTGCGGAGAAAATTGTATTGAAAGACGGACGCACTCTGGAGGGGAAGCATGCGCTTCTTACGCGGGTGGACGAAAAAGCGGAAGAAGCGGCAAAACCCAAAGCGAAATTGATTGTGGCGGTGGACGATGGTTTGCGCTACATTTTTATTCCGAAATACAATATCAGTCATCTTCCTGAAGAAACAACCGAAATTCCCGAAACATTTCGAACTCGTCTTCGTTATTCTCAGGAAGGTTTGAATCTTCATGTTCTTGGTGATTTTGATAACAGTACGCGTTTTGATTCTTTTGGCAGGCGATTGCTTCAGGTTCGGCATTACGGCGGAGTGGAATTATTTTCTCAGGCAATTACAGAATTAACGCCGCGATATATTCGTGTTCGCGGTATTCATTTCAATAATCAGCCGTTGGTGTGGGATATGCGGCTTGCCACCAACGCCTTGCCGCGTGAACAATTAACGCCGATTCTAATGAATCAAATTGATACGAAAAATCTTGAAGACCGTATTCGGCTTGTCCGATTTTATATTCAAGGCAAACTTTTTGAAGATGCGGCTGAGGAATTGTATGGTATTCTGGACGATTGGAAAAATGACCCCGACGTGAAACAACGTCTTGCTTCGGTGTTTCGGATGATCCGGCAACAACAATATCAACGTCGTCTTGATGAATTAGAACTCCGCTGGAAATCCGGTCAATATCTTTTTGTCCGCCAAGCGTTGCGAACACTCGAAAACGATGATAATTTACCGGAACAATTATTCATGTCCGTGCGGCGCATGTTACAGCGTTACGATGATTTTGAGAAAAAGCGTCAAGATACTGTTACAATTTTGAAGTCGTTGTACGAAAAATTGCCGGAAGACGAGAAGAACGAAAAAATTCCGTCGATTCTTGATGAAATTTCCGCCGGATTGAGTTTTAACACGATTGATCGTCTTGCGACATTTCATCTTTATGTTCAGGACAAGGAACTTTCTGATGCGGAAAAGTTAGCGGTTGGAATTACGGGTTGGTTTGCGGGTTCCAATGCGGATAATCGTCGTCTGGCGGTGGCTGCAACCTTGCCGGAAACTCGGCGTTTGGTTACGGAATACCTGCAAAGTAACAACAACGATTGGCAACGAAAAACAATTTTGGAACAACTCAAAGCGTTGGAATCTGCCCGTCCCGATCTTATTGTCCGGCTTCTTGCTCATCTTAAACCGCCCAAAGAAGAGTTACCGGCAACAGATGAGGAGCGGCCGGGATTTTATACTTTTGAACTTGACAATCCGATTCGTGAAACGGTGGAAAAAATTCGTTACGTTGTCCAGTTGCCGCCGGAATATGATCCGAACCGGCGTTATCCGGTGATTGTAACGTTAAACGGTTCCACTCAATCGCCGGAGATGATGTTGGATTGGTGGTCGGGTTCATGGCGAGGAAAGGAACGTTACGGACATGCGGCACGTAACGGTTTTATTGTTGTTGCGCCGGATTGGAATCCGCCGGAGATGAAACAACTTGATTACGATTTTTCCGCACTGGCGCACGCTTCGGTGCTTTATTCACTTAAAGATGTTTTCCGCCGGTTCAATATTGATACGGATCGGGTGTTCCTTTCCGGTCATGGTATTGGCGGCACGGCGGCGTGGGATATTGCGTTGGCGCATCCTGATCTTTGGGCGGGAGTCATTCCGTTTAACGCGATTGTTTCGAAGTACATTAATGCTTACCGTGATAATGTGCGATATATTCCGTTTTATTTTGTGTGGGGTGAATTGGAAGGAATCGGCAATCAACCGAAATGGCAAATTAATGCGCCTTTTTTGAATCGGAATCTGGCGGTACAACATCATGTTCCCGATATTACGGTTGTACGTTATATTGGTCGCGGCGTGGAAGGGTTTTCGGACGAAATTCTAAATCTTTTTGAATGGATGAAATTACGGCAACGGAATTTCACTCCAATGGAATTTGCGGTGAACACCATGCGGGCGTGGGATTCGTTTTTCTGGTGGGTTGAGATGAACAATCTCGATAAGGAAAAGCCGGATTATGTTACCGATCCGTTGTACTGGCAAGAAAAAGAACCGCCCAAAAACATGATTTCCGTTCGGTCGAAATTACTCAAGGCAAGTAACAGTGTTCAAATTGATATTGCGCCGAAAATTTCCAATGTTCAGATTTTCCTGACACCGGAAATGATTGATTTCAATAACAAAACAACAATTCGTCTTGGTTCTAAAAATATTCAACCGCAAAATGGTTTTGTGGAACCGGATATTGGTGTTATTCTGGAAGATGCCCGAACCCGAAGTGATCGCCTCCACCCCTTTTGGGCAATATTGCGGTAGTGGAGCGTTGAGAGCGGAGGGGAGCGTTTTGTTGTTTGGGCGACTCGCCTCGAAATAATCTGCGTCACAGATTGTTAACGGCGGGGTTTACCCCGCGTTTGCCCCGCGATGATTCCCGCAACCTAATCTTATTTCCAACCAGATTTTCCTAACAAAAACAACCTTAGTAGCAACAAGGAAATGTAACAAATAACATTATTACCTTATTGATTATCACAGGTTGTTAACGGCGGGGTTCACCCCGCTGTTAACGATTGAACAAAAATTCCGTCCCGTTAGGGACGACATATTGGTA
This sequence comes from Planctomycetaceae bacterium, assembly GCA_031257725.1. Classification (GTDB taxonomy): domain Bacteria; phylum Planctomycetota; class Planctomycetia; order Pirellulales; family Thermoguttaceae; genus WRKP01. The sequence continues at coordinate 5,332 of JAIROD010000024.1, forward strand.
GCAAACGACGTAACAACACACACACGCGTCCCGTAGGGACGCAATGTTGGTGAAATTTATATTTGGTGTTTTTTCTACCAACATATCATCCCTACGGGACGCGTGTTTTTGGTTGACCATTTTTTCTACCAATATTTCGTCCCTAGCGGGACGAATTTTTTATCGTTCTGTTTTTTCGCAACCTGCGATTATTCGCGATTGTTACCGGCATGATTTACTCTAACATGGCACCAACGCGGGGTAAACCCCGCCGTTAACGACCAAACCAACAAGCGCGCCCCATCTGCGATAATCTGTGTAAATCTGTGGATAAAATAAAAACAAAAAGAATCATCCACAGATTTTCGCAGATGTACACAGATTGTTAACGGCGGGGTTTACCCCGCGTTTGTCCCGCAATGATTCCCGCGACGTAACCTTATTTCCAACCTGATTTTCATAATAAAAACAACCTTAGTAGCAATGAGAATAACAAAAACGAACCTTATTACCTTATTGTTTCTTTTTTTTTAATAAGGTAATAAGGTTGGATTTTTGTTATTTTTTTGCTACTAAGGTTGTTTCGTCAGGAAAATAAGGTTGAAAATAAGGTTACGGAGAGAAACACGGCACCAACGCGGGGTAAACCCCGCCGTTAACGACCAAACCAACAAACGCCCCCATCCCCCATCACCCATCACCCCCCCATTACTCCATGCGGCGTTTAAACATGATTGCGGCGGCGGAAAGTGTTACAATGGCGAGAACTGCAAGCGGAATGCAATTCAACGCAACTTCATAACACTCCATCCCTTTCATAAACACTCCTTTGACAATCACCAAATACCAACGAACAGGATTGATAATCGTTATTTGTTGCATCCATTGCGGCATGTTTTCAACCGGTGTTGTAAAACCGGAAAGCATTGTCGATGTCGGTACGAACAAAATCACACCAAGAACCGCCTGTTGTTGGGTTCTCGACAAAGAACTGATAAATAACCCCACCCCCACCACCGAAAATAAAAATAAATCCATCGACAAAATTAGTAATAAAAATGAACCGCGAAACGGAATATCAAAAATAAAAATCGCAATCCCAATCATCATCACCGCCGAACATGTTGCCAAAAATACGGCTGGAATCGCCTTGCCAACCAAAATTTCAAACGGCGTCAGCGGTGAAACAAGCAATTGTTCAAATGTTCCCGTTTCACGCTCCCGCGCAATCGAAAGACTGGAAATAAGAACACCAAGAATTGTTGCCAACACACAAATTAACGACGGAACAGTTGTCTTTCGCGGATCAAGATTGACATTGAACCAGTTTCTCGTAACAACTTCAATATCGGTACGCTGCGGCGTAAACTCCGCTAAAAAAGTGTTAATAATTTTCGAAGCGTAACCGGCGGCAATTTGGGACGCATTTGTCCGCCGTCCGTCAAGCAATATCTGAACCTGCGCCGTTTGACGGGAATAGATTTTTTTTGAAAAATCCTGCGGTATCACAAGAACTCCCATCACGGTTTGCTGATCAATCAATGGTTCAATTTCATTCCGGTTTGAAATAGTAACAATTTTCGAGACAAGCGGAGAATGTTCGAAACGCCGGATCAAGGAATATCCTTCCGTTCCAATATCTTGGTTATAAACTCCAAACGGAACATTTTTAACCTCTTGCGTTACAGTAAACGAAAGGATAAAAATCTGAATCAGCGGCGGTCCAATCAGGGCAAGCCTCGCCTTCGGATCACGAATTGCCGCCAGTAATTCCTTAATAATCAAATGATAAAGCCGAATGAGCATGTTAGGGATCGGGATTCTTATGGTAAAAATTCCGCTTGTGACACAAATCACAAACTATATTTCATTGCAATTATTCAGTGGATTGTTGGTCTAGTTATGTAGCTGCCGTTTTTAAACGTTTGCCATCGGGTCAACGCCGCTAGGCGTTTTATGTGAATAACCGGCGGTTATTCACGTTGAACCCCTAAAGGGGTTGTTCGTTGTAATAAATCAATCGTAAAATGTAAAACCTCCAATCGAGTGAATAGTTACAAATTATTTAATGTCCGCAACAAGCACAACCTGATACTTTGGGGAAGTTTGGATTTTCGATAGAAAAACCGCGGCCGGAAACGGTGTCAATAAAATCAATTTCCGTACCGTCAAAATGTGGATCGTATTTTTTGAGCGTTGCTAATTTCACTCCGTTCCACTCATACTTTGTATCATTGATTTCATCGAAAGCAGTATCAAAGTTGAGTGCGTACTGCATTCCGCTGCAACCTCCGCCCAAAATGCCAATGCGTAAAAAAGTTTCCTCGCCGAGATTTTGGGCTTCTTTGATCTTTTTAACTTCTTCAGAAGCCGCCGAAGTCATTGTAATAGACATGGGATTGTTCCTTTCGTTGATATACTCATCACACTTTGAAATTCGGTTTTTATTTTTAGGACACCCGATAGAGTCGATAAACATTTAATTATTTTCAAATCGAGAGATTGCGTAACGAACTCTATTTTTATATCGAAATATTGAGATTTTTTTCACCCTGAAGGGGGTAAATATATTTTTAAAACGAAAACCGAAATTTCAAATGCGAGGAGTATATTAAAATTTTGT
>JAIROD010000736.1 GCA_031257725.1 Planctomycetaceae bacterium
CCGCCATCGAAAACGCTTCAGAAAAAAATTTGTTCCATTCGGAATATTAACAAACTTGATGAATTAGCAGATTTCGCGTTGACTTGCGTTTCGTTGGACGAATTTATAACCGCATTAAAGTGAAAAACTCAACATTTCAGGAGTTAACCAATATGGGTCAAAAAGTTGATGCTATTTTGAAAGAAGCCGGATTCATCGATAGATGGCTGGCGGAAGGAAAAGCGGAAGGAAAAGCGGAAGGGAAAGCGGAAGGGAAAGCGGAAGGGAAAGCGGAAGGGAAAGCGGAAGGGAAAGCGGAAGGAAAAGCGGAAGGAAGAGCGGCAATGATTATCCGTATTTTGTCGCGCCGTTTGGCACCGCCATCGAAAACGCTTCAGAAAAAAATTTGTTCCATTCGGAATATTAACAAACTTGATGAATTAGCAGATTTCGCATTGACTTGCGTTTCGTTGGACGAATTTATAACCGCATTAAAGTGAAAAACCCAATTGGGAATCTCTAATAATTCAGAATTTACCGAAAGTTAACGGTGTGGGCTTGCCCCGCGTTGTTAGGCTTAACCCCCCAAACACGGGGTAACCCCCGTCGTTACCTATTAACTATTTATGCTTCGTAAAGTCAAAAAGGGTGAAACGCTTGAGATTGGCGGTCAAGATTCGTTTCTTGATCTTGTTTCCAACGTGGTTGGTATTCTTCTCATTCTTCTGATGGTTGCGGGCATTCGTGCGCAAAATTCTCCTTTGGCGGTTGAAACGGAAACGATAAATTCTTCCCCGCCCGTTATTGACCGCAAAATTCTTGCCGATATTCAAACGAATTATGAAACGTTTCAGGCAACAGAGCTTACGGCGGTTCAGCTTCGTGACGATGTTGACTCCATTTATGAACAAATGGAGATACTCGACGAACATATTCAGATTCAGGCAAGGCAACACGCGCAATTGTTCGATATGATGACTTCTGTTCGTGCGGCGATTGACGCGGCGGCGGAAGAAAAAGATCAGGAAACAAAGGAAAAAATCGAGTATCAACGGCAACTTCAGGAAATTGAAACGAAATTAGGGCAAATCAGCCGAACCAAACAATGGCTTCAGTCCAATCGTCCTCAGTCAACAGTTATTGAAAATATTCCCACTCCGATTAGTAAATCAGTTGGCGACAAAGACCGTGAGGCACATTTTCGTCTTCTTGGCGGTAAGATTGTTTATGTTCCGTTTTTGGAGTTGTTTGAGAAGATGAAGTTGGAAATTGCACAAAATCAAAATCAATATTTCAAACAAAAGATGAGTGAAAATAAAATTGGTCCTTTCGACAATTTTTATTTGGAATATATGTTGGCGGTTTATGATGTTCCGATGCAGGATGCTTACGGCACGGGTGTGGGAAAGAGTTTACAGTTGGAATATGCCGAGATGGTTCCGGTTCGCGAGCCGTTGGGGGAACCGCTTAACAAGGCGTTAATTTCACCGGATTCCGAACTGAAACGCCGACTCAAACTTTATCGGCAGGACATTTACACGATTACGGTTTGGGTTTATCCGGATTCTTTTGAGGAATTTGTTGAGTTGAAGAAATTTCTTTACGCACGAGGTTATCGAGTGGCGGCACGTCCGTTGGATTTTGGAACACCGATCAGCGGTTCGCCGCGCGGTTCAAAATCAGCGGCACAATGAGTAGTGGAGAGTTGAGAGTGGAAAGCGAGCAGGCGGATTTTAGGGACAAAGGGATATTAGGGACAATAATCCTTCATAAAACGTTGTGGTTAAAAAACGAATTATTGAGATATTCTAATTGTAAACGGTTCCGGTTCTTTCTTATTTGTTTTTATTTTCCAGATTCATTTGCATTGGCGATTCACGGATTAGAAACTCGTGAATTCGTTTAAAATCGGGATCGGTTAAGGCTTGCGTAATTTGTTCTTCTTCCGTTAATTGGGACGGGGTTACGGAGTTGGTATTTTCTGTACCAATTCTTTTTATATCGGCAGACGCGGCAATCGGCGGTTCATCTGCAATTTGTAACCGATATTGAAGCATGGTCTGCCAAAATGAACCGCTTAGAAATCCGATAAAAAATACAGTAAATAAAAGAACAATCAACAATGTATTTTGTTTCATAATTTTCTGATAAAGCGGTGCAATGGAAACGTAACGGTTTTAGTTTTATTCTTTTGCGCGGGTAACAGTCATTGTGGTTTTTCCATTACCGTTGACGTTTTGTTTTATGGTTTGGTTATTGGGAGTGGTTGTTTCTAATTCGATGTTCATTTTTATTTGGGTAACGTTTGAAACAACGAGACCGGTTTTGAGTTCCATTTGTATGGTGCTTTCGCTGTCAATATCCGTACTGTTAAGGGTCATTTTGTTTGTTGCCATAGTTACTTCCTGCGGCGAGTCTGATTTCATGTGTGATTGCGACACAATCACGGCAAATTCAGTACCGTCAACCGCTTGAATTTCTTTAAGCGTATTTGTTTGTTCTGTTTTTACCTTACCAAGAATGGGAATTTCTGAAAGCGTTTCCGATTTCCACTGTTCACCGACAACAACCGGTTGTTTAGGCATTGCTTCGTGTATCACGTCAAACATTTTACTCAACGCTTTTTCCGAAAATTGTTTTTTCAACATTTCCAGTGCCGGTTTTGGCAGAGCTTGGGCGTTTTTTTCCCAAAACTTTTCCATACCGTCAATTTTTATTACTTTACCGTTCTGATCGAAAGTTGTTGTTACTTTCAGCCCGACCATAACGCCTAACAGTTTAAATGGAGAATTTTTAGCATTTTCATGAGTGCTGTCGAAAGCGATTTCTTGTCCGTTTATTATTTGTTTCATTACAATTCGTTTGGTTTCAATGACGGTTTGTTGGGAGCCGTCCGGTTCAATCGGACCTGCAACAAGTTCTTGATATTGGGTTTGATTGGAACGGTTTGGAATGGTTTGTTCACCGATTTTGATGGACATATCCATCTCTGTTTCAGTGCGAGTCTCATACGTTCCTTGCGGATAACGGTTTTTAAGAGTATATTTTTCCTGAGCGTCCACAGGGAATGCCGAAAGGAAAAAAACGGCAACCGACAACAAAATTTCACTCACAATAGT
>JAIROD010000738.1 GCA_031257725.1 Planctomycetaceae bacterium
TAAAGCATACGGTTAATAAAGTGTCATCCCTGCGGGATTAGACCATAGAATCATTCAAACCAAATGCAATTGGTACAGGAATGATGAGAAAACGGATTGATGATAAAATAGACAGTTACGGCGGTTATTCACGTTGAACCCCTAAAGGGGGTGTTCGGTTGTTATAGGGAGTCGCCGAATGCGTAACATGATTTAGTAAAAATGTTTCGGCGAAACATTGCCTACCTTTTAATTATTGGTCTGATGATAAATAATAGGATCGCTACTGAATAATTACAAAAACAATCACTCATCAAATTCAAGACCGCATATTGGGGATAGCTCATGCGTAACATGAGATATTAAAACCGAATTTTAAAGTATGATGAGTAGTAATATATCAGTGGAATTTTTCGGAGATTGAAGTTTATTTTTTACCACCCCTGCCCCTCCGAAGGAGGGGAATCATTCCCCGCCTTCGGAGGGGCTAGAGGGGGGCATTCGGAGGAAACGACTGAATAGTTAAAAAAAAAAATTCACTGATATATTACGATGAGTATAATACCAAAAGATATCTTGTTCAAAATAATCCGGTAGCATATAATGTTTAACTTGTTGTAATCAGTAGATTTTTTCTCTAAAACCTATTCGAACACCAAAAATATAACAAAAACATTTTATTTTGTGATTGCCTAAATTGCGTATATTTTTTATTTTTAGATTAGAGAAAAGGTCTGGTTGACCGTAAAAAATTTCTGTTCCGTTTTATGAGGTGTGTCTAATGCAACTAATTTATTTGATTAGAGCGATGTTGTTTTTTATTACCGTTGTTTTTGCAACAACGGTTCTGAGTGATGAATGGTCGCCGTGCGGGAATGTTTTGTTTCACATCGGAAGACCGGACGCCCAATCGGTAGAATTTCGTTTTGCCCCAAAATGGCAGGAATTAACCAACACCCCAAGTCCCGCTCTTCATTTCACCGTCGGAAAAAATCGTCCACGCGATTGGTCGCCCATTCATCTCAGTACACGAGATATGAAAAACGCCGGACATTCGTTTACATTTGTTATTGAGTTTGAAGCCCAATTTGACACAGACCGAAAGTATGAAAAACCGTTGTATTTCATTATCGGAGCAGCGTTTGCCCACCCCTCAGAACAATCACAAATCATGATCGATATTAACGGCAAAACAGCAGAACCAAAACGTCAACCCAAAGGTCCCGGCGGTGATAAATTTAATGCGGCTAACGATGTCGGCTATTTCGAACCAACAATCATCGAATTGCCCCAAAATTCCATTGTTCAAGGAACTAACAAACTGCAAATAACACTTCGTGACGGAAGTTGGATTTTTTACGATTATTTGGTTTTGTGCGATCAACCTAATCCGCCGCAACAATTGCCGCCGCTCGATCTCAAAAAAGAATTTCGTGCCGGTGATATGAAAGACGTTAACGAAATTCTCTTCGCTGTCCGAAAACCCGGAACCGATGAACATTGGTACGCCAACTTCGGTTATTACGCCGCCGACAGCAATATTCAACCATTTCCGCTTGGAGCCGGTGCGTGGTTGAATATTTTGAATGTTGATTCGGGGCAGGTTCGAACTATTTTCGAAGATAAAGCCGGAACAATTCGCGATCCGCAATTACATTATGACGGTAAAAAAATCATTTTTTCCTATCTGCCTGCCGGAAAAAGACATTTTAATTTATACGAAATTAATATTGACGGAACCGGTTTACGACAAATTACGGACGGTGATTGGGATGATATTGAACCGACTTACACTGCCAATGGAGATATTATCTTTTGTTCCAGTCGTACTAAACGTTGGGTTCAGTGTTGGCTGACTCCAGTGGCAACATTACACCGTTGCGGAGCAAACGGCGAAAATATCCGCGAAGTTTCCGCCAATGTCGAACATGATAACACGCCTTGGACTCTGCCGAACGGACAAATTCTGTACACACGTTGGGAATATGTTGACCGTAGTCAAGTTCATTATCACCACCTTTGGACAATGAATCCCGACGGCACACGGCATAACACTTTTTACGGTAATCTCACTCCGGGAATTGTAATGATTGACGCTAAACCGATTGAAAATAGTCATAAGATTATTGCCTCGTTTTCACCGGGTCATGGCCGGACAGAACATTACGGTTGGTTGACGCTTGTTGATCCGACGCTCGGTCCTGATCATCCCGACGGTGCCGTGCGCATCGGATTGCACGCCGATCACGCTGATCCTTGGGCTTTTTCGGAAAAATCTTTTCTTGCCGCCCGACGGCAACGTTTGGAATTGATCAATGCCGATGGACGTGAGCAAACGCTTTATGAACTTCCTGATGAGTTGAAGACTGCCGGATTTTTCGTCCACGAACCGCGTCCCGTCAAAAATCGACAACGTGAAATGGTTGTTTCCGATACGGTTGATTGGTCACAAACTCATGGTCGGCTTGCTGTTGTCAATATTTATGAAGGTCGTCGAATGCGAAACGTTCCGGTTGGTTCCATCAAGGAATTGCTCGTTCTGGAAACACTGCCGGAACCAATTCATTACAGTGGCGGAATGGATCAAATCTCAGACGGCGGAACGTTCACACTGGAACGCGTTGTCGGTACCATTCCGGTACAACCGGACGGTTCCGCGTTTATGGAATTGCCGGCACTGCGCAGTTTTCTTTTCGTTGCAATGGATCACGAAGGTAAACCGGTTAAACGAATGCACAGTTTTACCAACGTGATGCCCGGTGAAACTTCCGCCTGTATCGGTTGCCATGAACCGCGAACTCAGGCTCCAATGTCTATTGAATTGCCGTTGGTTAAAGTGTTATCACGTGCGCCGGTTCGACCGAAACCAGTTGAGGGAATTCCCGATGTTTTCGATTTTCCGCGTGATATTCAGCCGATTCTCGATAAACATTGCGTTTCTTGTCATAACAATGACCGAATGGACGGCGGAGTCAATTTGGTTGGAGATTGGGGAGTGCGGCATACCTTCAGTTATCTCAACCTTTCACATCGGAACATGTTCGGTGATAACCGTAATAAACCCGAAAGTAATTTCGAACCGTACAAAATCGGAAGCGGTGCAAGTAAACTCATGAAATTAATCAACGAAAATCACGGTGAGGCAAAACTTTCGGATGCGGAAAAGAAAATTGTCCGGTATTGGTTGGATGCCGGAGCCAATTACGCCGGAACTTACGCCGCCAACGGAACCGGACAAATCGGATGGTCCTATCGCAATAAAATGGTTGTTACCGACGAAAATTGGGCGGAAGTCAAGAAAATCGGAAACGTATTAAAACGCCGATGTAATTCTTGTCACACGACGGAAAAGAACATGCGTCTTCCTCATGCTTTAACGCATAATGTTCCGCGCTATGACCGCCAATTCATTTTCAACTTTACTGATCCGGCAAAATCACGATTTTTGACCGGTCCGCTCTCGCAATTGTCCGGTGGAAAACAACGTTGTGGTCAGGCGGTGTTTGAAAATACGGAGGATCCTGACTATCAATTACTTTTAGCGGCAATAGAACGCGGACGGCGTTACATTCTTGAGGAAAGCAACCGATTTAGTATGAAACCGTTTTACGCCAATGAAGCGTACACGCGTGAAATGATTCGTTACGGAATTTTGCGTCCGGACCATGACCGAACAAAAACGCCAATTGATCCCTATGCCATTGATCGGAAATATTGGGAATCACTTTGGTTTTCGCCTCAAAAATTGATCGGTAAAACAAACGTAAACCTCTAATAATTCAGAATTTACCGCAAGTTAACGGCGTGGGCTTGCCCCGCGTTGTTCGACTTAGCCCCCAAACACGGGGTAACCCCCGTCGTTATAATCTGCGACAATCTGTGTAATCTGTGGATAAAATAAAAATAGACTGTTATTCGCAGAGTTTCAAAGAATCGTCCACAGATTAACGCAGATGTACACAGATTGTTAACGGCGGGTTTCGCCCCGCGATGATTCCCGCGACGTAACCTTATTTCCAACCTGATTTTCTAACAAAAACAGCCTTAGCAGCAAACAAGGCAACGTAACAAAAAACCTTATTACCTTATTGATTATTGACTAATCTAAAAATAATAATACAAAAATATATCCCTTATTAAAATAAGGTTTGGTTAAAGCAACGATTGCAAACTCCACCGGCATATTACAAAACACCTTTTAACCAACATGAATACACTATTTACCACACAATGTCGTCAATTGATGACACGGTTGATTCGGCGTGAGAATCTTTTGGCGGAAGAAGTCGAGTCGTTATTCAATGCCGTATTTACCGGTTCAGAGCATGAGTTGTCCACAGAAGAGTCTATTCTGTTTGCCGGATTTCTCATTGCTCTTGCATCAAAAGGCGAAACAGTACAAGAATTGGTTGGTGCGGCGCGAAGTATGCGGCATCACGCCCGACGAATTCAGGTCATTGGTTCGCCAGTTGTTGATATTGTCGGAACCGGCGGCGATTCATTACAGACAATTAACGTTTCAACAACATCCGCCTTTGTTGCCGCCGGCGCCGGATTGGTTGTTGCCAAACACGGCAATCGCGCTGTGTCCAGCCGTTGCGGAAGTGCCGACGTGTTGGAAGCATGCGGCGTTAATTTGCAACTTCAACCGGAACAAGTTGAAGAACTCATCGCCGAAATCGGAATCGGATTTTTGTTTGCGCAACAATTTCATCCGGCAATGCGGCGTGTCGTTCCAATTCGTAAATCACTCGGTGTTCGGACTCTGTTCAATCTTCTCGGACCATTGACCAATCCGGCAGGAGCAAGTTGTGCGCTGCTTGGTGTTTACGATCCGAAATTAACGGAAATGTTTGCCGGAGTGTTACGGGAACTCGGTTGTCGGCGTGCGATGGTTGTGTACGGATATGACGGAATGGACGAACTGACACTGACAACGCGAAGCCGTGTAACACAATTTTTCAACGGACAATTCAAGACGTATGATTTTTTTCCGGAACTCTATTTCGGCGGTGAATCGGCAACACCCGATGAATTACGCGGCGGAGATGTAACAGAAAACGCTGAAATTTTACGCAACATTTTAAACGGTACCATTCACGGCGGCAAACGGAATATCGTTTTACTCAACACCGCCGCCGCTTTGGTTTGTGCGGAAAAAGCGGTTACCATCGAAGACGGAATCAAACTGGCAACAGAATCAATTGATTCCGGTGCGGCAACAGATAAATTGGAACGATTAATCAATGCATCCCAAAATTCGTGAACAATTTGGAATCCCTCATCATTCAGCATTTACCGAACGTTAACGGCGCGGGCTTGCCCCGCGTTGTTCGACTTAACCCCCAAACACGGGGTACCCCCCGTCGTTAACTAATTGCTTGAAAATAAAAAATGGAATTATGAGAGACTTCCTATTGTGAAAGGATAATATTAATGCAATGCCGCCGATAAGTCAAGGGACATGGGGAACATTTGTTAACGGCAAAAAATCAGAATGTAAATAATACCAAGAAAAGTGGTCAACGCCAAGATTTTTTGAGCCGTTCCTTGTTTCCGTAAAGATGTTTTTTGCACGAAAAAAAACAATA
>JAIROD010000778.1 GCA_031257725.1 Planctomycetaceae bacterium
TCGATTCAATAATAAACCGTTTTGCTGGGGCAAACCGTTTGGGAATCAGTGAAATCTCAACCGGTGCGACCGTTCGGCGAACGGTCGCCTACCTGCCAATAATTGACCTAATATTTTTATCCTTTTTAACAACCCCCCTCTGAACGCTAGGCATTTTTACAGGGGACATCTTTTTGAAAACCCTATAAATTCAAGCATCTGATAAAATTTTAATCCCCAAAAAGGGAACATCCGTTAAAACTGCCGGAAATCTCTAAAAAAGTCTCTTTTTCCTAAACCAAATTTGTCTTAGAGATTCAAAACGGGACAAATAGGACGGGGACAAATAGACCAATAATTCTCTAATCTCCAATCAATTAAATTTCATACAATACTCTTTCTTAAAAAATCAATATCGAGTATGCTATTCTTTTGAGATTTACGGATTTTTCGGTGTATTTGGAAAATAGTTTTGTCTCTATAATCTGTTTTTTGCCGGTCAATATTGTTATTTCGGTGTTCCCTGCAACTAAACACTCAATATTTTGTTGATTCCATTGAAAAAAATTAGGACGGAATTTATGACATCTTCTCTAACTCTTTTTCAGGAAATCCGAGATCCTGTTGTTATTGTCGATGTCCGAACGGAAGGCATCTTTTGGTGTAATACCCAATTCAATCATCTTTTCGGAAAAGTTACCCCCAATGGTTCTTGTGAAAAGCTGAGTCAACTTCTTCACCGTCAAGAAACATTAAAATCGTTAATCGGAACGATTTTGTCCGGTAATATTGATTCGTTTTCAAAATCACGATTGGCAATTACTATTGATGATTGGAAGGGCGAAGTGTTGCTTATGCCGATTGATTGGCATGGCGAAACGGCGTTAGGGTTGGTTTTTGAGACGTTGGCGGATTATTCGGAGCTTGAGAAAAAGTTACGGCAGCAGGAAGAAGAATTATTACACCGTAATCAGGCGTTGGTGGCGTTGAGTCAGGATCCGGCTATGGCAAAAAACGATTTTCCGGCAATTGCCCAAGTAATTGCCAAAACCTGTACGGTAACGTTAGACGCAGTTCGGACAGGAATCTGGCTTTTGAATCAGGAAACAGGCAATCTTGATAATGCTGCAATGTACACCTTAGCCACTGATTCTTATTCTATTGATCCTTCTTTTCCCGCCAATACCTATCCTGTTTATTATGAAATGCTTCACAGTAAACGGAATATTGTTATTCCCGATACGGAAACCGATACAATCCTTCCCGGTATGACCGCCTCTTACAGTAATAGCGGGATTCGTGCCTTGCTGGATTGTCCGATACGTCTTTTTGGCGAACTTTTCGGGGTGATTTGTGTTGAACATGCCGGATCACCGCGTTATTGGGCGTTGGAAGATCAGATTTTTGGAGCTTCTTTAGCGGATCTTGCGGCAATTGCTGTTGAAACGTCACGCCGCCGTGAAAGTCAGCGCCGGATGCAAACGCTTGTTTCCAACCTTCCCGGTATGGCTTTCCGTTGCCGTAATAATCCGCCGGATTTCACGATGGAATTTGTCAGTGAAGGGCTGAAAGATATTACAGGTTTCGACGCGGAAGATTTGATCAATAATAAACGAATTAATTATTTTGATTTGGTTCATCCTGATGATCGTTCCGCGTTGTTCGATGCCAATATGGAAACTCTTTATGTGGGGATGCCGCTTGAATCTGTTTACCGTTTTGTTCATAAAGACGGTAGTATCCGTTGGGTTTGGGAACGTTGCCGTGTGGTCGAGGTGGATCCGAAAAATCCGAATATCAGCATTTCCGAAGGGTTTGTTACGGACATTACGGAACGGCGGCGGCTTGAAGAAGCGGAAGCGGCTAATCGTGCGAAAAATGAATTTTTTGCCAAGATGAGTCATGAAATCCGTACACCGATGAATGGGGTGATTGGTTTGACCGATCTTCTTGCCAAAACACCGCTTTCCGATTTACAGATTCAATATGTCAATATGATTCGGCAAAGTGCCGGTTCACTCCTTGCCATTATCAACGATATTCTTGATTTCTCCAAAATTGAAGCGGGCAAACTAAGTCTTGATTCTCATGAATTTGAATTGGTTCCGCTTATTGAAGACGCTTGTGATGCGATTGCATTACAGATTTATAAGAAAGGAGTTCGAATTGCGGTAACGATTGACAGTCGTGTTCGTGAATGTTTTATCGGCGATAGCGGTCGTTTGCGGCAAGTTCTGTTAAATCTTCTCAGCAATGCCAGTAAGTTTACGAATGAGGGTGAAATTATTGTTCGTGTTCAATTACTTTTCTTTACTCCTACAACCGGTCAATTACGTTTTGAAGTTGAAGACACCGGGATTGGAATTTCGCGAGATCGGATTGAAAGTCTTTTTGAACCGTTTACCCAAGCCGACTCTTCAGTAACACGTCGTTACGGCGGTACGGGGTTGGGACTTTCCATTTGTAAAAAACTGGTTGAAATGATGGGCGGTGATCTTGGAGTGGAAAGTGAACCCGGTCGCGGTTCACTTTTTTGGTTTACCGTTCTGCTGCATCGGTTGTCGAATAACGAAACGCTTCCGACAGTGGTTCCGCCGATTCCCGAAACTCATTCTATTGTTTTGGATATTCATCCGGCAACACGTCATGTTTTAAAACTTCTGATAACCGAGTTTGGCGGGACATTGGTTGAGTCGGATTCTCCGGCTGATTTTATTGCTCAAATCCGTGAACAAATTAAAAACGGTCGTCCCTTTGATTGGATTTTCTGTGAGTCGGAATATCCGGGTTATGGAATGGAACAACTCAAAAATGATTTACTGACCCTTTCGGAGAATAACCATGCACGGTTGGTCATTTTGTTTGCACTGGGTGCGGCGTTCCAATCTTTGGAAAATATTAATTTACCCAATCTGTACGGTTATCTATTCAAACCGATTCGTTACGAAAGTTTATACCAAATTCTTGATACTTCTCTTGATGCTTCTCTTGATTATTCATCAAAAGAGCCGCTTTCCCAATTGGAAACGGATCGGAAAAGCAGTCAGGAAAATGTGGTGATATCGGCGGTGGAGATGTTGCCGCTTCATATTTTGCTGGTTGAAGATGTGAAGATCAATATTATTGTTGCGACAACAATGCTTTGTGCGTTGGGACATCAGGTGGATGTTGCCGAAAACGGAATTCAGGCGTTGGAGTCGATGCGTAAAAAAGAGTACGATTTAGTGTTTATGGATTGCCAGATGCCGGAGATGGACGGTTATCAGTGTACACGCCAACTCCGTCAAGCATTGGATATCATGAAAAATCAAGATGTTCCGGTAATTGCGATGACAGCGCATGCTATGGCGGGAGATCGTGAAAAGTGTCTTGAAGCGGGAATGGACGACTACATCTCAAAACCAATTGATTCTGAACAATTACGCGAGATTGTCTCGCGCTGGCACGGAAAAAGAAGCGCATTCGTAAAAAGTTAAAGGGGAATCTCACATCATTCCCAATGGGAGCGTTTGGCGTTTTGGGGCGATGTTCTCCTCACTCCCATTTAGAGGTTGCCGATCAATCCTTCGCCCTGAAAGGGCAATACATGCTAGCCCGCCGCATCGCGGCGGGTTCAATTTCCCAAGAAATAAACGCCCTGTAAGGGCAATAGATTAGTGGAGAACGGAAAGTGTTGCAAACGGGTCTTGAACTGTGATTTATTTGATTTTGTGATTGACTATGATTTTCTTAATCATAGTCTTCATTCAATCATTGAAATCATAGTTCAGACCATTACCCGCCGCGTTGCGGCGGGCTGGCTTGTGTTGCCCTTTCAGGGCGAAAGAATTACAGTTACCATTGACTGTCACACCCAAACGGAAAACGCTCCCATCAGGAATCAATCAATCAATCAATCAATCAATCAATAAATAAATAAATAAATAAATAAATAAATAAATAAATCTTACCAACATTGCATCCCTACGGGACGTGAATAATTTTGCGATACCATTTTCTACCAACATATCGTCCCTAGCGAGACGGAATTTTTTTATCATTCCCTTTGATTATTAACGCTCCCATAAGAACCAAAATAATCATCAATACTGTCAGGGATTTTCGTACATCAATGGGCGTTCCAGAGCGGAATCAATTGTTTCCCAGATAAATGTCGGCGGTTTCGGTTTGGGCTTTTCAACGGGATTGCTTTTTTCAGCCGGATCGCTTTTTTCCTGCAACGGTAAATTCGACGGCAAAACAGATGGTTTCGGTTCCCGATACGCATTGGCATAAGCCGGTGTCGGTTGACTCGGTTTCAAAACAGAATCCTTCAACATCGGCATCTTCGGAGACGGTTGCAATATCGCTAATTGATTAACGTTTCGATTGTCAGATTCCCAATATTCCTTCGCAAGCGGAAAAGGAACAATCGGCAAAAAAGCGGATTCAGGATTAGCCGTCAACTTGTTTTGATTACTCTGATTGTTTTGAATATTTTGAACATTTTGAACAATATTTTCCGTTTTTTTCTTAATTTCTGTATCGGAAACCGGGATTGAAGATTTTGACGATACCGCACTTTTTTTGTCTTCGCGCAAAAAATACGTTTCGTCTAAAGACGGTAACGGTAAAACGGTTGGAGCAGAAAACGCCGATTGCTTCGGTTCTGATTGCTTTAGTTCCGGTTGTTTTGGCTCTGATTGCTTTGGTTTTGGTTGGTTCAATTCTGATTGCTTTGATTCCAATTGTTTTGGTTTTGGTTGGCTCGACTCCGGTTGTTTTGATTCCAATTGTTTTGGTTTTGGTTGGCTCGACTCCGGTTGTTTTGATTCCAATTGCTTTGGTTTTGGTTGGTTCGACTCCGGTTGTTTTGATTCCAATTGTTTTGATTCCGGCTTTTTCGGCTCTGATTGTTTTGGTTCCGATTGCAAAGGTTCCAATTGCGATGGTTTCGATTGCAATAGTTTTGATTGTTTCGGTTCTATTTCGTTCTTTTCCGATTTTGTTACGTTTACCTCTGTTTTCGGTTTATCAGGTTTTGTTTCCGATGGGAGAGTCGAAGAAGAAATAAAAGTAAAAGTATCCGATTTTTTTTCAAATGTCTGAACCGTTTTTTCTTGCACTTTGGGTTGTTCCGGGGGGGGGGCCGGCAACGGATCAAGCCGGATCGGTTTATTAACCTTCGATGTCTTTACCGGAGTTGCCGGAGCCGGAACAGATGATGGTGTCGAATTTTTTTTGTTTTGAGGAAGCGATGGCAAAGGTATCGAATCGGTTTTATTACGATTCAACACCAATTGCTCCGAATATTCAGAGGATGAAGGTTCAGAAGATAACGCAATAGCCTTATCTGTCGGTTCGTGAAACATTCCGCGAACCTTAGGATAATACGTTAAATTGATTCCCAAACAGAGAACCAATAAAATAGCGGAAAATAAAATTCCCGGCTGAAACGGCATTGTACAACAAAATGGGGGGG
>JAIROD010000779.1 GCA_031257725.1 Planctomycetaceae bacterium
CCACCCCTGCCCCTCCGAAGGAGGGGAATGATTCCCCTCCTTCGGAGGGGCTAGGGGTGGTCATTCGGAGTAAACGACTGAATAGTTAAAAAAAAATATTTCACTGATATATTACAAAATTTGTAAGTTCAGATCGGGTTCAAAGACCGAGCGATTTGATAAATTCTGCCGTTATGTCCTGGAAACCAAAAACACCCTCCAGATATTCGCCTTGTTCGAATGTCGCAAATCGAACCGACGGAATTTCTTCACCGTTCAAAATCACATTGAAATAGGATGACTGTAAAAGAAGTGATCGCTTAACTGACTTTTCCGACGGACGATTCAAATACCGTATCTTATAGGGGAATCCATCCCGACGACCAAGCCAAAGCTCAATGTCGGAAGGAAATGTCGGAGGATATTTTTTTTTCTTGTCCAGTCCGCCAAACTGTTTGATTAACGTGTCAAAATGGGCAGGACGCAGAACTCCAACAATTTTCAAAACGTCAACAGAATCACCATCCGTAAGGGTTGCCTTTTGAGCCGGTACGCTAAATTCATAAAACCGATCAATTTGCCGTAATTGTCCCGCTAAACCGCCCAAATTACGGACTTCACTGATTTGTGTAAAACGCGGTTCCTTTCGCGATTGTTTAATAGCGTTTTCCACCGGAGAAATTTTAATAATATTAAAAACTTTTTCCCCTTCTATCGACATATATTGCCAAATCTGATTTTGTTCACGATCTTCCGAAAGATGGCACACCACAGTCATACGATTAGGTTCTGAACCGGGTACGGCAGGAATATTGGTGAGAAAATTAACGTCCAACCGGTACATCGAACGCAAAAACTCGCCCGCTAAAGGTTTCGGTAATGCCTGCTCTTCATATCGTCCCCGCGCAGAATATTCAACCCCGTCAACAAAAACATCCAACCGAATATCACTCTCAATCGTTTTAAGCGTTAAAATCCGCTCAATTGATTGCTTCAAATATTTTCCGCCCGGATCATCATTTACATTATCTTGCGCAAAAAGAACAAAAAATGTCGTTTGATAAAAATAAATCGACAACGCTAAAAAAATAAGATAAAAAAAGTTTTTATCTCTTTTTTGACAATGAGAAGTAATTCTGAGGAAATTACAAAAGTATTGCATGGGAAATAACCGAATAACTAGGATTAGAAGAACAATTGTTTTGCTTTAAGGTCAAAACATGGAGTGACCGTGAAGCAATACGGACGGAATTGTAAGAAAAAAAATGTTTGCCGTCCAGTGCAATTGTTATTTCCAACGAATAAAACTTCATAGAACCTGTCGTCAAAATTCAGCATTTGCCCAATCAACTTGATTAGCAATTTGCGTCATTTCGTAAAAGGGGAGGAAACCTGATGCGATTTAGTTGTTCCTATTTAGCACTTCTTGCAATTTTGGCAGGATGCCAAGGTCCCATTTTGACCGGCGGTTTTAATCAATCGCCTTATCGGGCTTATGGAGTGGACGGTCCCGGACCAGGCGTTATACCGGAATCGTACCAACCAACTTCGTTGCCGGGTTCTATCGGGCAAAGCGTACCCAATGTCGTAATACCAAGTAATGTTGGAATGCCAAGTGTTGCTCAACCCGAAATGCCGATCGCGGCTCCGCCTCAACTCGTTCCCTATCAACCGCAACCTGTTATTCCCACCTCACAAATTAATTTCATCGGTTTGGAATCGTTGACCATTAACTGGGATGCCAAATTCCCCGGTACATTCGATTCAGAACCGTGCGTCTGTCCGGCAACTCACGATTTCGGTCAAGGCGCAATTTATCGTCTCAAATTATCAAACATTCCGGGACGGCAAGGAAAAGAACTTTATCCAACGCTTGAAATTGCACCAACCATGGCGCGGACTCAAGCGTTTTTGGCTCATAACTCCATCCCGATTGAGTTTACCGACAACGATTTCGATCAAGTGTTTTCCGGTAACTTTATCACAAAAGTCGTGTATTTGCCCAATCCCGAATATCAGGGATTGGCAATGGCCGGAGTCGGAACATTGGTCAATACCCAACTCGAACCGGGTGTCGATCCCATTGTTGAAGCAAGTAATCGCGGAGCAATTCTTGCGGTTATTCGTATGGGCAACAAGGATTTGAGTAATACGGTTGCGGAAAAACAACGACAAATATTGTCGGCTCCGGCGTTTGTTCCGGGGTTGCCGCAGCAAGGCGGTTATCCAATCAATGGTTCCTCGATTCCGCAAAACACGATTTCCGGCGTTAATATTTCGCCCTACGGAACGCCGATGACCAAAACTTCATCGGGGATTCCGGGACCGCCGCAACTTCCGCAAGGATCGCATTCGCCCAATCGTTATCCGATTGTTCGTGCCGAACCGATTCCCGCTGCACCGCGCCCCGTACCGGTACCACAACCAACTCCGGGAATCAATCCGCAAAATGTTCTCGTTCACCCGCATTACACGTCGCAGTTGCAACAGTTACCGGTTCCAACGCAAACGCAACAAGCCTCCGCAACGCCGACAGTTGAACCGCAACCGCAAAATCCGACGTTGGCTCCGCAATAGTCCTCACGTTAATCGTTGTCCGTTGTCGGTTATTTCGGATCATAATTGTAATTGTGTTGATTGATGATTAACGTTGATTGCAGATTATTGTAATGACACGCAACGGACTGCTCACTGCCATGATGAAGGTATTTTATACGATTATCGTGTTTCTTTTTATAACAGTGTTATACGCACAGATTCCTGTTGCGCCGTCTGGTTCTTGGACGGATCATCCGGTTGCTAATCCGTCTGCAACGGTTACGCAATATTTTCAACCCGTTAAAATCAATACTCCTGAAGGATCAAGAATTGCTCTCGCTATCGACGAAAATTTTGTGCAACGGAAAACTACTCCGTATGCCGTCGGACTGATTATCGGCAATGATTATCGGTTACGAATAACAGATATTCCGTTTCAACCCGGTCGGGAAGTTTTTCCCACTGTTAAAATTATTGCACGAACCTATCCGCCGCAAGGTCAAGAGTTGGAATTTCCGATTCGGATTGATATTACGCAGGAAGACATTGAACTGGCGTTGGACGGAAAGTTCGTAACACGCGTTATTTATCTTGAAAATCCTCAAACGGCGATGCCGATTCGCGGTGATTCCGGTACGCAAATCTCCACCGATGTTTCCGGCAATGTTGATCCGATTGCCGCCGCCGCAACAATGGGACTACCGGTTGCAGTTGTCCGAATCGGCGGACGGATTCCCAACACGCTGGGCGTTACAGACCCAACATTTTTTCACGGTTCGCCCTCATGGATTGCCTTCGATAAAACACCGTCAAATCGTTACGAAATGACCCGCTATCAAAATATGCCGCGACCAAAAATTCCCTCAATCAGCAGCAATTCTGTATTACCGTTACGATAGGAATATCAAGAGGGAAGTTTATGGACAATGATACGATTATCAATTTTATCGAAAATTCAAGTAGAGAATTTTTGGCAAAAATAGTCTCGATCATTTTTAAAAGAGTATTTGATTATCAGAACGCCAATACGGATCGAACCGGAGATGGCGGAAGAGATGTTCTACTGTTCACACGATCCGGACATTTACAATCTGATACGGCAATTCAACTGACAACACAAAAAGACGGATTAGAAAAAAAAGCGGTCGAAGATGCCAAAAAAGCAAAAGATCGGTTACATATTACCAGTTTTTTCTTTATTTGTACTAAGCGGTTGCAGCAAACAACAATACAACGTATTTCTTTTACAATAAATTCGGAAGTCGGCATTCAGGCGACCTGTCTTAGTGCTGTTGAACTTGCAAGTCTCATTATTGATAATAATCTTGTTCAGGAATTTTTTGATATTTTTGAAATCAATAAAAAGATCAACAGAAACGTTTCTGTTGTTGCGGAAAAATATCCGGCTTTAAGAGAAATTGCTTTATTAACTTATATTTCTTTGGGTTCGGAACGTAGTAATCTTCGTAATGAAGTTCATGACGATATTATTTTTATTGTTGTTTCGAGAAAAGATGGAATATTTCGCGAAGAGGTGATTGCGGATGCGATTGGTCTTTGCGGAGCACCGGCTGTTTATGCTGAAATTTTTTCGGGGCGTATTGATTCATTGTTATCGCGGGGATTTCTTGTTTCCAATGAACGTCTTCTGAAAGTTTCGCCTGAACTAAAGAAAAAAGTCATTGAGTCTCACAATATTTATCAGTATGAGCTGGAATCATTTGCTCAATCTTTGTCTCCTGTCTTTGATAGAAATAAATTGACTCATTCGGAGGATATTCTTTTTGAGATTGCTGTTCTGTTATCAAAAAAGTCCATTTATATTTTTATTGAATCAATAAAGAGTCTTGGTATTGATGTTCTTTCTATGAATCTGGACGAGTTACAATCATCTGAAAGAGATTTGGAGTTTTTACTAAAGAATAAATTAGGTGTATCAGCCGGCGATATTCCGAAATATGTGAACGAGTTAAATGTTATTTCGTCGGAAAATCCTCTTGTGAAAAAAATTACAAGAGGAATGGTCTATATTGCTTTGGAAGGGATTGATCCGTTTCAAAAATCTAAAGTTATTAATGCACGTAATTGGAATGAGTTGTCTTTGATTCTGGATGCGTCGGTGATTATCCCTTATATTTGCGCAAAACTTTTTATTCCTACTAAAGGACGATTTTCAAAATGTTCTGTTGAATGTCTTGATAAGTTATTGAGTTTTGGCGTTAATTTGTTTGTTCCTACAGTTTATTTAGAAGAATGTGTTTCGCATTTTATACTAGCCGCTCAATATCAGGAAGAACTGCTTACAGAATTTGCTCATGATTTAAGCCATTCTAGTAACGGATTTATTTCACATTATTATATGTTGAAAGAATCGGGAGAATTAAATTCAACTTCATTAAATGATTATTTAAACAATTTTGTTGATAATTTTCCGCGGCAACAAAATACGGTATCGAACAGAAAAATCGAATCGGCGTTTCGAAAAATTTTTTCCGATTATCATATTCAGTGCAAAGAAGTTCAGGGAAATGTTAAATATCGACGGGAAATTGAAGAGGAATACTCTTTTTATATCAAAAAAAGGAATTTCAGAAAAGACCGAAAAGTCCTGGAACATGATGTACAAATTTTGTCGTTTTTACGAAGTATTTTTACGGATTCGTCACAAAAAACAACCGGATGTTTGACATGGGACAGATCAATGATTGGTATTGCAAGACAAATTTCAGATTGCGGATGGATTATCAACCCGATTGAAATACTGGATTTAGTTTCCTGCCAAAAAAAAATGGATAAATCACGAATATATTCATTATGTTACGAAATGGCGCATATCAGTGAAATCCCGTCTTCCAGTACGGCAAGAATTATCGATACTGTTGTTCATTGGGCAAGCAGTAATCT
The DNA here is from genome assembly GCA_031257725.1 of Planctomycetaceae bacterium. Classification (GTDB taxonomy): domain Bacteria; phylum Planctomycetota; class Planctomycetia; order Pirellulales; family Thermoguttaceae; genus WRKP01. The sequence continues at coordinate 5,422 of JAIROD010000779.1, forward strand.
GCAAGATCATAAATTTCGTGAAAACCTAAAAATATTCAGAAGAGAAGCAGAAGAACGGATGATGAAATCCGGTGCGGAAATCGAAGATCAAGAAATCTCTATATTTTTACAAAAAAATACAGCAACAGAGCAGATATCAACGGAATAAACATATCAAAAATGAACCTATTAACCAATACGGTAAAAACTTATGCGGATTCAAATTATTTCAATTATTTTGGTATTTTTATGCGGTTCGTCTGTTTTGGGGCAGATGAATACGTTGACGGTTGATCCGGCGTTGGCGGAGCGGGGAATTAAAATAGTTACGGAACGGCGGGAATTTCAAGGGGTTCCAGACCCGAATATTGATTCGAAATTCAATCCGGCGATTGGATTGAAACAACGAACCGAATATCTTGCCGACGGCGGAGATGGAATTGCGACAACACAGGTCGAAGAAGATTGGACGGTTCGGAATCTTGAAACAGAAGATACTGTTGCGCATTTTGACACATTGGACGGACGGACTTTGGTCGAACCGTCAAACCGTGTTTTGCTTTACGCTCCTCGTTTCGGCGCGGTACGAAAAATTGAAGGTTTGCTCAATAATACACAAATTACCGCGTTGTCCCGAACCGATGCACAGTCTTTTTTGAATATCGGTCAGGGTAAAGAGCAACTTGGTTATACGGCTCAGGAAACAACATCGGGTTATGCCCGAACCCGTACACAATTAAGCGGTGTTGGAGGATTGAAGAAAAGTACCGGCACCGGCGTAACACAAGGACTCGGCGCGTACAATAATTTCGAATCGGTGATGTATTATTCGAATTTATTGAGACAACAATTTATCGGCTTGACGGAGTTGACGTTTCTTGCTGAGGGTCGAGCTTATGCCAGAGCATGGCAGGGAAATGAAGGAATTAAAGTTCAGATAAATATTTTGGCTCCTATGGAAGCAACCAGTGAAGAAGGAGCCGAAAGTTTTTTCCAGATCGAAGAGGAAAAATCGAAAACATCAAAACTGCGGCTCATCAAAACCGCATCAAAAAAATCAGCGCAACCGGGAGAGATTGTCGAATTTACGCTTCGGTTTGACAATATCGGTACGCAAATAATCGGTAACGTAACCATCTTGGACAATCTGACAACACGGCTTGAATTTTTGCCGGGAACAGCGTTATCGTCACTGAAATCCGGTTTTGTTGTTCAACCGAATGATAGTGGTTCTTTCACTCTCCGCTTTGAAATTACCGACCCGCTCAAACCCGGTGAATTCGGTGTTGTCCAGTTCCAATGCCGTGTACGATAATTGTGTCGATACTGCCAACGGGTAGAAATTGGTTGTTTTATTTGAAATCTCTCCCAAAGTTAGGGTATCAAAAGGTAGGCAATGTTGTAACTGTCTATTTTATTAATTTTAGGGTGATATTAAATTCACGTCATTCTTGTAAACTACTATCTTGTCCCCAAGGACATTTCCAATATAGCCGTGTGTGTGGTGTACTCGCCGCACACACGGAAAAATAACCGGTATCATTTTTACCATTTTGTTCTGTTGGTATTGCGTTCTTCAGAAGAAAACATTGATTTCCTATCGTTACAACGCAATACCAACGGCTAGTTTAGAAACATCCCGTTGGGATGTAAAAAAACTGCACTGAAATATTACCAAA
>JAIROD010000809.1 GCA_031257725.1 Planctomycetaceae bacterium
CAAGATAAACAAAGGATACAGGAATACGATGAAAAATTACGCAGCTCCTTTGCTCAATTACTCGAAACGGAAGCGGTTTTTTCACACGGCACTGCCGAACATTTATTGCAATGGAATCCATACGACCAAACTCAATCGGCACCGTTTTTTGATCCGCAATGGATGTTTGGCGTTACGGAAGGTTGATATTGTTATCGGCAATCCGCCGTACATAAGCGCGCCTACAATGGTCGATACCAATCAACAAGGACGACAAGCCATTATCGATTCGAAACGTTTTACGACATTATGTCAAAAATGGGATTTGTATATTCCTTTTATGGAACTTGGCATTCAATTACTCAAAGAAAACGGATTATTGACCATGATCGTACCCTACCCTTTAACCAATCAAACTTATGCAAAAAAAATGCGGGAATTTATTATCAATAAATGCAATCTAATTGAATTGGTCGATTTGAATGGAACAAAAATTTTTGAAAATGCAACAGTAAGTAATTGTATTCCTTTTATATTAAAGACAACACCAAATAAAAAATGTTACATATCGCATATTAATGAACAAAAACAAATAAAACATACTTTCAAACAAAATTATTCCGATTTAGTACAAGACAATAAAACATCCGTCTGGAATCTCACAAAAGAAAAAAGAAAAACAAATCGACACTCCGACATGAATGTTTTAGGCGATTTTTGTTATATCAGCGTGGGGATGGTACTCAATTCGGATGAGCAAACGGCAAAAGGTGAATTTACAAAAGAAGATTTAATAAGCGAAACATACGATAAAATCCATTGCAGAAAATATATCGAAGCAAAAGATATTGAAAGATACAACGTTAAGAATATACGTTATCTCGAATACAATACAGAACGTTGCCCTGATCGGTTAAGACGACCAACGTTTAGAGAATTATATGAGCGACCGAAATTGATGTTTAATCGTTTGGGAAATTTACAGGTGTTTTTAGACAGTGAAACAAAATTTTTGCACAGTGATTCTATGTTCTCGGCTGTTCTATGGAAGGATTTAAAAGGTGTTGACAATAAGAGTATATCGGCAAGCGTGAAACGATATTCAAAACATTCACGTAAGGAAATGGAATTATTGTCTGAAACAATGGATTTGCGTTATTTATTGGGAATATTAAATTCAAAATATGCTTCTGTTTTATTGTCAAATCTTCGCGGCGGTGATTATCATATTTATCCTGAACATTTACGGAATTTACCTATTCCCAAACATTCAATAGACCGCCGGCAATCCTTAATTGCTCTTGTGAATCAAATTCTTTCCGCTAAACGGAAAAATCCGGCAGCGGATACATTGATATTGGAAACGAAAATCGACAGGGCGGTTTATGAATTGTATGGATTAAATAACGCAGAAATCAAGATTGTAGAAAATATTTGAACAAATATACGATACTGATAAGTTAGCGGCGTGGGCTTGCCCAGCGTTGTTAGACTTAACTAAAAAACATGACCTAACCCCCGTTGCCAACCCCAAACATGGGGTGAACCTCGTCGTTAACTAATTGAAATAAAAAAATGAATTATTAGAGATGCCTTTCAGAAAGGAGTGTTACGACTAGGTTTAATAAATTAGTAAAAATAAATTGCTATTCCAGAAACAAAATATTAAAAAAAAATAGCCGGTAATATATCTGTAAAATTTTTATTGACCAGCCGCATAAAGTTGGTCAACTTCGTGTTTGGTCAGCGGACGCCATTCGCCGGGAGTCAGTTTGCCAAGTTTCACCGGACCAACGGCAATACGAATTAATGCCAACACCTTATGTCCAAGCCGTGCAAAAAGACGACGGATTTCACGGTTCATTCCTTCTGAAAGTGTAACGTCTAAAATAGTGCTTTGTTTATGCCGTCCCTTAATCACCGCTCCCGACAACTTCGCAAATCCCTCCGCAAGGTACATGCCTTGACGTAACTGATTTATCGAATCCTGCGTCAGTTCACCGGCCGCCTGTACCCGATACACTTTCGATACCCCATATTTAGGATGCGTTAAACGTTCCGATAAGGCTCCGTCGTTGGTCAACAGAATTAAACCCTCACTGTCCATGTCAAGACGACCAATCAGGAAAAGACGACCAAATGTTTTCGGAACTAAATCAATTGTTCTGGCTCGCCCTTGTTGATCACGGTCAGTGCAAAGATAACCTTTGGGTTTGAAAAGAGCAAGATAAATCGGTTGCGTTTTTTTAAGCCGTTCGCCATCGACTTTAATTTCACTTCGAACCGGATCAACCTTACAACCAAGCCGGGCAACTAAACCATTAACTTCAACCCTCCCCTGTTCTATCAACTCTTCACACCGCCGACGACTCCCAAATCCAGCCGCCGCAAGAATTTTCTGTAATCGATGCCCCTCGCCGGATTCCTGCTCAAATAAACTACTTCGACGCGTTGTTCTTCGGGGTGTTTTTGCCGACTTTTTCACGCCTTTCGTAACTGACCGGCGAAACGGTTTGGCGGGAGAGGACTTCTTAATTGCCCGTTTCGAATAATGTTTAGACATGATTTTAATTATTAGTTAAGAGTTAACGACGGGGTTTACCCCGTGTTTTAGGGTTAAGTCTAACAACGCGGGGCAAGCCCACGCCATATAACTTATAACTTTCGGTAAAGTCTGAATGATGAGAGATTTCCGGTTAATATCGTTAACGACGGGGGTTACCCCGTGTTTTAGGGTTAAGTCTAACAACGCGGGGGAAGCCCACGCCGTTAACTTTCGGTAAAGTCTGAATGATGAGAGATTTCCGGTTAATATAGTTAACGACAGGGTTTACTCCGTGTTCTGGGGTTAAGTCGAACAACGCGGGGCAAGCTCACGCCATATAACTTATAACTTTCGGTAAAGTCTGAATGATGAGAGATTCACCAATTCACACTCTTTCTTTGAACGCTTTAATCATCATTGGAATAACCTGTTTTAGATCGCCGACAATCCCGTAGTGAGCGATGGAAAAGATGGGGGCTTCTCTATCGGTGTTGATGGCGATAATTTTTGCGGATTCGTCCATTCCGGCGCGATGTTGAATGGCTCCGCTGATTCCGCAAGCGATATACAGTGCGGGACGGACGGTGGTTCCGGTTTGTCCGATCTGATGTTCCGGGCTGACCAACCCGCTGTCCACTGCCGCACGACTGGCTCCAACCGCTCCGCCAAAAGCTCCGGCAAGATTGAAAATGAGATCGAAATTTTCCTTACTGCCAACCCCCGCACCTCCGGCAACAATAATACGTGCATTTTTCAGATTTAATTTCCGCTTTTGAATTTCACGTTTAATAACTTCAACAGCGAACAATGTTTGATCGGTTAATCCGATTGTTTCCCGAACGAGATGCCCTTTTCGGTTTGGGTCGGCGGGACGCATCGGCATAACGCCTTCCCGAACCGTCGCCATTTGAGGCCACTGATCATAATTGACAATGGTTGCGACAATATTTCCACCGAATGCAGGACGGATTTGGAGCAACAGATTTTTATGGACGGCACCGCTTTTTTCGGTCACATCACTGATATCAAGATCGGTACAATCAGCAGTCATTCCGCTTCGGGTTGTGGAAGCAACACGCGGAGCCAAGTCTCGCCCTTGATGCGTTGCTCCGTACAAAACAATTTGCGGGCGATGTTTTTTGATCAGTTCAACAAGAACATGGGCGTATGGATTGGTTCGGAAGTCGGCGAGCAACGGGTCTTCAACAAGATAAATGTTATCAACACCGTAAGAAATGAGCGGTTTGACAAATTTTTCGACATTACAACCAAGCAACACCGCTCCAACTCCCACTCCAAGTTGGTCAGCCAACTGTCTTGCTTTACAACAGAGTTCCAGTGAAACATCCTGAAGTGTTTCGTCCTGAATTTCGGCATAGACCCAAACTTCGCCTTGTGTATTTTTTTCGATCATCTTTTGATTTGCTGTAAAAAATTAGGAGAAAAAATAATTTTTACCCATTATAACAAGACCGTCATGGTAAACAAGAATCCCAGTATCTATTCGTGAACGTTTGTTGTTGGGGGTGGTGACGGTCAATGGTAACGGTCTGAGCTATGATTTTAATGATTGAATGAAGACGATGATTAAGAAAATCGTAATATATCAGTGGAATATTTTTCCTAGCGTTCACAGGCTGGTTGTTCAATTAGGTCAATTAAAGTAGAAAATTGTGAGGTAGGCGATCCGTCCGCTGGACGGTCGCACCGGTTGAGATTTCACTGACACCAGGAAGGGTTGTCCTGTCTATCGCACGTCGATTCAATAATAAACCGTTTTGCTGGGGCAAACCGTGTGGGAATCAGTGAAATCTCAACCGGCGCGACCGTTCGGCGAACGGTCGCCTACCTGCCAATAATTGACCTAAAATTTTGATCCATTTTAACAACCACCCTCTGAACGCTAGGGAATTTTTTGATCGTTCCCTTCGATTATTAATGTTCCCCCAAAATGGGAAATAATCAGCAAAAAAGTACGCCAAGACTGACGGCTGAATAGTTACAATAACCCTAATCGTCGCCCCAAAACAACAAACGCTCCCGTAGTGAATAGTGAATAGTTGGTAGGGTAACACTTGAACATGCCGATATTCAGGGTAAAATAGCTAAATGAGTGAAAAAGATTTTCCCTTGATTAAACCGACTTCAGATATTTTCACTGTAGTCCATTACATAAAGGGAATCTCTAAAAATTCCTTTTTATCACAAAGTTTTTCGATTGAGGACTAGTTGTCCTTATTGTCCCATTTCTCTCTAATATCCCAATATCCCTACATTAATGTCCCTATATTGAAAATTTTTGGGACATTAGGGACATTAGAGATACTAGAGACAAAATAGGATAATGGGATAATAATCTTTAAATCAAATTTGAGTCTCAGCAGAAAATATTGTAATTATTCAGTAGATTGGTGATTCGATGGTAGGCAACCTGATGAGTATTTCCTGATAATACATTCTACTGAATAGGTATCTATTCAGTAGTTTGGTTGCGTTCCTGAATTTTTCCGTCCCGCTAGGGATGGTATATTGGTAGAAAAATGTAATAAGAAAAATCCGCGTCCCGTAGGGATGCAATATTGGTAAGATTCATTGATTGATCCCTAGTTTTACCAACATGTTGTCCCCTAGCGGGACAAGCATTTTAATCGACATCGTTTTCTACTACCAATATGTTGTCCCTAACGGGACAGAAAAATAAATATTCAAGCTGCTGAATAGTTACAAGATATTTATTAGAAAGACTCAAAGAATAAACTTTTAACCGACTAAAGTCTAAAATAATATGTCAATTCCGAAGGTGGCGATTGTTGGTCGTCCTAATGTCGGTAAATCGAGCTTGTTCAATTGGTTAATTGGTCAACGTGTTTCGATTGTCGATCCGACTGCCGGTGTAACACGGGATCGTGTTACTTTTCTTCTTGATCTGAATGACGAAGGTCAGAAACCGCAACTGATTGAGTTAATCGACACCGGCGGAATGGGGATTGTCGATGAGGACCATCTTTCAGAACATATTGAAGCCCAAATCCGTCTCGCAATTCATTCCGCTGACCTCATACTTTGGGTTACCTCAGCACGTGATGGTATGGTTCCGTTAGACCAAATGGTTGCGGAACGACTTCGACGGCTTAACCGCCCAATTCTTTTAATCGCCAACAAATCCGACAATGAACGTGAAGAACGGAATGCGGAAGAATTTCAATGTTTCGGTTGGAAGGTTCTGCCGGTGAGTGCGCAACAGAAACGAGGAAGAGTTTTTCTAACGGAAACTATTCGCGTAACATTGCAGAATAATAATTTGTTTGATGAATCCGGTGAAGAGATTGCAGAACCGGTGATGAAACTGGCAATTGTCGGACGGCGCAACGCCGGTAAAAGTACGTTTATTAACACGCTCGCCAATGAAAAACGGGTTATTGCCAGCGATGTGCCGGGGACCACACGGGATTCAGTGGACATTCGGTTTGAAATGGACGGTAAAACATTCATTGCCATCGATACGCCCGGATTTCTGAGACGAAAAGGAATCAAAAGCGATCTGCAATTTTACAGTACCAACCGTGCAGAAAAAAGTATTCATCGGGCTGATGTTATTCTGCTTTTTTTTGAAGCCAATTCACGAATTCAAGCAACAGAACGTCAACTGGTTAATTTTATCAAAGACGAGATGAAACCATGTATTTTTGTTGTGAATAAGTGGGACACAATGGTCGGTCAGATGCCGACAGAAACATGGGGCGATTATTTGCGTGACGTTTTTTCTGATTTGGCTTATGTTCCGATTGCGTTTATTACCGGACAAACGGGTAAAAATATTAAAATGATGCTCAACCACGCTCAGATGCTCTTCAATCAATCTCGGTTGAGGGTTTCAACTCCGCAACTCAACAAACTTGTCGCAGCAGCATTGGAAAACAATCCGCCGCCGTTGTTTCATCATCACAAGGTTAAGATTTATTATGCTTCTCAGGTTGATATTGTGCCGCCGACAATCGTGTTGTTTTGTAACATGCCGGATGCGGTATCAATGCCTTATCAGCGTTATCTTCTCAATTTCCTGCGCGACGAATTGCCGTTCCATGAAGTTCCAATCCGGTTATTGTTCCGAAAACGCGAGTCAAACGATTCCAGAAATGATATTGAAACAAAATAATGTTAAAATGAATTGAAATTGAAATGAATTGAAACAAAATGAGATGATTATGAACTGAAACGATAATGTATCGCAATTGAATTAGTGTAATATATCAGTGGAATTTTTCGGAGATTGAAGTTTATTTTTTCCCACCCCTAGCCCCTCCGAAGGAGGGGAATTATTCCCCTCCTTCGGAGGGGCTAGGGGTGGTCATTCGGAGGCAACGACTGAATAGTTAAAAAAAAATATTTCACTGATATATTACTAC
>JAIROD010000860.1 GCA_031257725.1 Planctomycetaceae bacterium
TTTTCCGCAACGGTATAACTTGATTTCGATGTTCCGGCAGTATTAACCGCGCTGACACGATAATAGTAAAACGTTGAAGCCTCCAAATTATTGTTCACAAATTCCGTTTCCGAACCTTCGTAAACTGTTGTCCATGAACCATTGGGAGATTCGGCTCGTTCAAGTTGGTACGTATTGGCTCCCGCTGCCGGATTCCAACTCAACGCAATTTGCGAATAACTAACGGCTTCGGCAGCCAAACCGCCTGGTCTTTCGGGAACCAACGAGAACATATCGAACGGAACCGTACTTGTAACAACATTGCTGTAATCGGAATATCGGGCATAACCCAACTCCGATTCCCAAACCTGAACACGAAACATATATTCAGCATCAGGATCAGAGGAGATATTGTAGATGTGAGAAGTAATCGTATTATAATGACTGGCAGTATTCCAAGTCTGTCCGCCATCTTTTGAAACGTAAAGATTATAGTTAGCCGCATTTTCAACTTCACTCCATTCAAGAGTAACCGTATTTTTCGTGCGGGAAGTTAGGGTTAATAGCGGCGGTTCCAACACGGTCGGCGTTCTGCCGGAAATAATATAAGAATATTCCGAAACATTATTTTGAGCATCCGCCGACGCAACACGGTAGTAATATTCAATGCCGCGAGCCGGATTAATATGCGCAAATGTCGGTGATGTAACAGAGTTTGTTGTCCAGTTTAATCTATCGGTACTGTATTGAATTTTGTACGATGCCGCGTCACTCACGGCATTCCACGAAAGACCAATACCTGCGGTGGAGCGTGATTCGGTAACAAGTCCGGTTGGTATTTTCGTATCTTCCGTAGGATTCGCCGTCAACGCGGATACATGATACGAAACTCGTGATCGACCAACATCATTGACCGCACTGACACGATAATAATAGACCGTTTCCGTTTCTAAATTTTTTGAATAATTGTCCGAAAAACTATTGTCCGAACCTTCATAAATAGTTGTCCAGAAACCATCAAGTGATGCGGTACGTTCCAGTTGATAGGTCTCTGCTCCCGCAACAGTATTCCAGGTGATTTCAATCTGAGACGAATTGTTCGGAAGGGCAATAAGACTATTCGGGCGTGCCGGAATTTTCTGAGGTTGTTCATAAGCCGGAATCGTAACAAGATTGCTGCGGGCGGAACTGGTATATCCTGTTTCAAAATGATTATTAACCGCAACAACAGACAAAAGCGATGATTCGCCGGGAGAAGTTAATTGATAAATACAAGAAGTGCCGGGCGTTCCCGCATACCATGTCCATGATTGACCCTGATTTTTTGAAACTAAGATATGATATTCTACCGCATTGTCAACTGCGTCCCATTGAATTGTTACGAATTTTTCCGTTCGGGAAACAACAGCAACAACAGGCGCATCAACCGGAACAAGCCGCCGACCGGAAACCGGTGAGGAAAATTCCGAAACGTGATTATTACGGTCAATAGAAGCGATACGATAATAATATTCGATACCCGGAGTCAAATTCCAATCCCACATATCGGTGGTAACGGTATTAGTAATCGTTGACCAATTGACGTTATCAAGACTTCGTTGTAGCCGGTAAGAAACAGCATTGTCAACCGGATTCCATGAAACACTTAATGTTTCTGGATAATGCATCGTTTCTGATGTGGACGCATTCTCAACTTTGAGTCCGGTTGGAATCGTTGGATCCGTCGACTGGTCAATTATTTCTGTTTGACCAGTCGGTTCCAATGTTTCAACATCAACCGTCCACAAATTGGTAGCAAAAGATGATGATGATTCGACAACATAAGTATTATCAAACATCCACGGCAACAACGGACCAACAGAAAGTAATTCTCGTACCTCTAGTGGTTCCACACTTAAAGCACGTTTTTTGAGATGCTCATTCCTTTTACGTTGTCCAAAAATCGCATCAATAACCCTTACAAGAAACGTTTTTTTTATTGACATGGTCTATGCCTTTAAAAATAGAATTATAAATTGTTGCATAAACGGAATAACTGAAAAAAACTAATTTTTGGGGAACGGTGCCAGATGACAAACTAAACGCAAAAATTCAGTGTATCGTTGGTACCGCAAAACAGGGACAGATTATTGGATGCATATTAATAAAAGATTAAATCAAGGGGGTGAAACTTCACTTCCTTGCAACATCAATACGGTATCCATTCCGTAGAATATCAAAATGCTAATTTTATCTGAAAATTTGCGGATTGAACCCTATAATTAAAAAATTGGGTTCATTCACGAATAAAAAACAAAATATTAAAATCGGAATAATTGTAGATAGGTTAACACTTCGTCCAACTGCTGTCAATAAAAAAATTCCTCAATCAAAAAAATTATTTTATCGGTCCCCAATTGATAGGCGTTATTTGTGTCTAAAAATTTGCTATAACCTATTGATATAACTAAGTTTGCGTCGTTTTATAAATTTGAAATACAAAAGATTTTCGGCGAAAAAACTTTTTCTAAAAATATTTCAATTTACTGTCAGTTGCCCCAAAAATCTGTGGCGAGATATTTCTTCTCCGGTCTATTAATTGTCCTGCGGAAAGGTCTGATTCCGACTTGTCTTTCCAACAAGCCATGTGTCATTTTAATCTATTATATC
>JAIROD010000875.1 GCA_031257725.1 Planctomycetaceae bacterium
TTACTAATCACCTTCGGATCGGCATAATTCAACAGGAAATCTACAAAAAACGTTATTTGGCAAAGTATTTGACGAATATAAGCGTCAAAAATATTCCCCGATTTTTCTTTTTTTCCCGATTTGTTTTCTTGTTTCGGTGGTTCGTTGAATGGTAATTTTGAGGAGGTCATCTTGGGTCGTTGTGTGTTGTAAGGTCGTTGTGTGCTGTAAAAAATTGGTCATCTACTTTGGATGAGTTCTAATTCTTCCTTTTTACTTTTGGGCATCTCTCATAATTCAATTTTTTATTTTCAACCTATTAGTTAACAGTTAACGACGGGGTTTACCCCGTGTTTTTTGGGGGTTAGCGGGGCAAGCCCGCGCCGTTAACTTTTTTTGGTAAATTCTGAATTATGAGAGATTCCCTTAATACTTAATAGGACATTGGGGACAGTAGGAACGACGGGGACAAATAATCAAGATTAATATTTGTTTTTGGCGAATGATATTTTGGGAGGTTTCCTCTTTTTAGTTATTTTATTTACAAAATGGGCAATTATTGGGGGCGTTCGGTCAATGCGCAAGCGAAATCGAACTGGACGGAGATTTTGCCGTTTAAAGTAACTTTTGCCCGCAAAAAATACACGCCGGTCATTTTTTCACGAAATTTGACTTCCATCATAATCGTATCGCCGGGCTGAACCATTTGTTTAAACCGGACTTCACCCATTTTGGCAACAACCGGCAATCGTCTGCCAATTTCTTCATTCTTAAAAATTCGCGTCAATAAAATTGCACCGGCTTGCAATGCCGCTTCGCATTGCAACACTCCCGGCACAATCGGAAAACCCGGATAATGACCTTTAAAGAAAAATTCGTTACCGGTAAATGTTTTTTTACAAAGAATCCGTTTATCGTCACACTCAACGATCTCGTCAACAAATAAAAACGGTTCCCGATGCGGAATAGCATTATAAACTTCTTGTAACTTGTCCATAAATAATATACAACGGATTGTACGAAAAACAGTTGAGTTTTGGGTTAAATATTGGGAAGTTCTATACTCATCACACTTTAAAATTCGGTTTTATAGACGCAGTGTTTTTGTATCTTTTATTTAAAATCCTGTAAATCTTATTGATCCTGTCAAAATCAGTCTCTCCTGTCAAAAGATAAAAAAAGAAATTTCAAGTGTAATGAGTATAAAAACTTACTTTGGGGCAAATTCTTGCTCATGCTCCGAATTTTCCGAGTCGTCCGGCGTGAGCCATTGCGAGCGGCATGAGGTACATTGCTTCAAAGTGTCCGAGTCCGCCGTACACTGCATCGCGTTCACCGTAATGCTCCGTCGCATCCGTTCGTGCTAAATCGGAAACAATAAGAGTAGGAACCGGATGAAAACTGTGTGATGCCATTTTTGCCGGAGTGCTGTGATCGCCGGTAACGATCAGACACGATGGTTTCAGTGCGGAAATTCGCGGAATCACTTTATCGAGTTCCTCTATCATTTTGACTTTTTCATCGAAGTTCCCATCTTCACCGCGGCTATCGGTATATTTGAAATGGACAAAAAAGAAGTCGTAATCTTTCCAATGTTGTTCCAGAGTATCAATTTCTTCGGTCAATGTTGCCGGTTTGCCGACCAGTTCCATTCCGGCAAAACTGGCAAGCCCTTTGTACATCGGATAAACAGCAATACATGCCGCTTTAAGAGCATAAATTTCTTTATAACTTGGCATGTGTGGTTTTTTGGCAAACCCGCGAAGGGTCAAACAGTTTGCTTTGGGTTCGTTGTCAAGAATTTTTTTTGCCTGATTGAAAAATTCTTTTGCGATTTCAGCGGTTTTTTTACTTTTATCGTCATGCCACACCGGATCAAGCGGTGGCACACCGGTGCGTTGCGGATCGGTATCGGCGACCGCATCGCCTAATCCTTCGCCGCGAATCACCAGAACGAAACGGTGTTCTTTAACCGGTTCGACAAACAATTCGACGTTGGGAATTTTAATAGCACGAAGTTTTGCGACCACTTTTGCACTTTCATCACTGGGAATCCGACCTGCCCGACGATCTGAAATATTGCCGGCGGCATCGATGGTGCAGAAATTACCGCGAATCGCCACATCGTCTTCTGTCATTGCAAACCCGATTCCGGCGGCTTCCAAAGCGCCGCGACCAATAATATATTTGAGCGGATCATATCCAAACAAACCGAGATGTCCTGGTCCGCTTCCCGGGGTGATTCCCGGTTTAATTGGGATTGACAGCCCTTGAACACCGATTTTCGCCAACATGTCGAGGTTTGGAGTTTTAGCGGTTTCCAATTCCGTGAGTCCGCCCGGTTTCAACGGCAAACCGCCAATACCATCCGAAACCAACAAAACAATTTTTCCTTCTCCCGATTCCCGCAAATTCATCATCAAATCGTGAATATCCATGATAACTCCTTTTGAATTTTGTAAATGGATACAGTGAACGCTCTGAACGCTCTATTTATTTAGACTACAACATTATATCAGTTACCCGGCAAATCGGAAAGGGACTGTACACCGTGAGCATTTGGGCATCTCTAAAAATTCCCCTCCTGCGTGGTAATTTTCAAGATTTTTTTTGTTACGATAATATTTGTTTTGTCCTTTTTCCCATGTTCCCTTTTGTTTCCCTTTTAATGTTCATTCCCATGTCTCACCCTTCATTTTTTGATTGTGAATATCAACTCGACAAGATTAACCCAATTAACGACTTTCTCTGTACCCGTCTATTTTAATTTTTATTAGTCCTGCAAGGACATTTCCAATGTAGCCGTGTGTGCGGTGTACTCACCGTACACACGGAAAAATACCAGGATTATCATTTTTACCATGTTGTT
>JAIROD010000884.1 GCA_031257725.1 Planctomycetaceae bacterium
ACGAATGGCGGCGGACATCTCGACAGAGAATATGCCGCCGGTCGCGGACGGATGGATTTGGCGGTGGAATATGCCGGCAAGTGTTATATTATTGAAATAAAAATCGTTTATTATTATGATGCTCCTGCAACAGTTCGCGAGGAAGGTTTGGAACAAATTCAAGAATATCGCGACAAGATTGATTCTTCGGCTCCCGCCTATTTGGTGATTTTCGACCGTCGTCCCCAAGCCAAAGAATTATCGTGGGATGAAAAAATTTCATGGACGGTTGATGAAACAAGCAACGTAACGATATTAGGGTGTTAAACTATTTTTAGACAGAGTGAACAAAATTTTCAGAATTGATTGATAAGATTATTTGTTCTTATCGTCCCAATTGTCCTTAATGTCCCTACACTGAATTTTAAGAACATAAAAGATAATAGTAACTAATGAACCGAATCACTTAACTAATAATTCTTCAAATCCTTTTTTAAATTTAATTTATTTAAACATGTCTGCAACATCGACCATAACGAATTTTACAAACTATCCTGATTCACGCGGTTATTTTGGCGATTACGGCGGAATTTATGTTGGTGAAACACTGATGACTCCGCTGATCGAATTGAAAGCAGCGGCAAAAGACGCTTTTCAGGACGAAAATTTCTGGAAAGAATATCATGAGTTGTTGCGTCAATATGTCGGACGTGAATCGCCGTGTTATTTTTCGAAACGTTTAAGTGAATATTTAAATAATCATCGGAAAAATACTGCAAAACAATCAGAACCTGATATTGAGACAAAAATCTGGCTCAAGCGTGAGGACTTGAATCATACCGGTGCGCATAAAGTCAACAACACGGTTGGGCAAGCTCTTTTGGCACAGCGAATGGGCAAAAGGCGGTTGATTGCGGAAACAGGAGCCGGACAACATGGTGTGGCAACGGCAACAGTTGCGGCGTTATTTGGTTTTGAGTGTCGTGTTTTTATGGGACGTGAAGACATTCGCCGTCAGCAGCCGAATGTTCAACGAATGGAATTACTCGGAGCCGAAGTTGTTTCCGTCGAATCGGGTACCGCAACACTTAAAGATGCGATGAATGAAACGTTACGGCATTGGAGTGAAGTGGTTAATGATACGTTTTATGTTGTCGGGACGGTTGCCGGTCCTGATCCGTATCCTTGGATGGTTCGGGAATTTCAAAAGATTATCGGTGAGGAAGCTCGTCGGCAAATGTTTGAATTAACGGGACAATTACCGGATTGTATTGTTGCGGCGTTTGGCGGCGGCAGTAATGCGATGGGAATATTCTATCCTTTTTTGAACGATAAATCAGTTGAACTGGTCGGTGTCGAAGCGGCAGGTAAAGGATTGACAACCGGCGAACATGCCGCGTCGATCAATGCCGGTACAATCGGAGTGTTACACGGGGCAAAGTCAATGGTGTTACAAAATCAACATGGTCAGATTCACGAAGCGTATTCTATTTCTGCCGGTTTGGATTATCCCGGCGTTGGTCCCGAACACGCTTTTTTGCACGATATTGGTCGTGTGCGTTATGAAACAATTACCGACAACGAAGCTCTGGAAGCATTTCAAACACTTTGCAAGTTTGAAGGAATTATTCCGGCGTTGGAAAGTTCACACGCATTGGCGCAAGCGTTCAAGGAAATAGAAAAATTCCGCACAATATTAGTTTGCCTCTCCGGCCGCGGCGATAAAGATTTACAACTTGTTCGCGAGGTATTGCAAAAAAGTAACAAATAATTAAAAAGTCCCATTTGTTCCTAATATTCCTCATGTCTCTAAAATTCTCAAAATCCCGCATGTCCCCAAACGAAAAAATATCCATCGAAGAATTACGTTGTCAATTTGACGGCGAAGTTGAGCGGTTTTCCAACGAGCAAACCGGTCAGACCAGTTCGGCGGATGCGCCGCTTATTTTATCTATTTTTGAAACGTCGATTGCACGAATGTATCCAAACGCTCAACGATTACTTGATATTGGTTGCGGTGCGGGCAATTTTTCGTTGCGAATAACACGGAAATTACCGAAACTAAAATTAACACTCCTTGACCTAAGTCGTCCGATGCTCCAAAAAGCAGAGGAACGGCTTTTAGCGGAACATTTTACTGTTGAGGAAACAATTCAAACAGATATTGTTCAAGCGGAATTACCGAATGAAAAATTTGATCTGGTTATTGCGGCTGCGTCTCTTCACCATATTCGGACGCGGCAGGATTGGAAAAATGTATTTGACAAGATTTATCGTTCACTTATTCCGGGCGGCTCGTTCTGGATATCCGATTTGATCAAGCATGAAAACGAAACAATTGAATCGTTACAAAAAGAACGTTATGCCGAATATTTATGCGGACTACGTGATCGGACGTATCAGCGGCATGTTTTTGAATATATTGACCGTTCCGATACGCCGGAAACATTATCGTTCCTGATACGCACGCTTGAAAATACCGGTTTCCGTCAAATTGATATTATCCACAAAAACATCGTTTTCGCAGCGTTTGTTGCCGTCAAACCATTGTAAAAATAATTTGATCAATGATTCGTAACAATTCAATATTCCCTGTAATTCAGTGAACAATGTGAATGGTCGTGCCGCTGACACGACAATTGAGTTTGTTGATGCTTTAATATTTTGTGATGCTTTAATAGAAAGCTAAAAGAGAAAGGTAAATAATGACCCGATTAACACAAACATTTGCCAAAGTACGTAACGAAAATCGTGCTGCGCTGATAGGTTATATTACGGCGGGCGATCCTGATCTTGAGCGGTCATTTGAAATTATTGATGCCGCATGTGAAGCCGGTTTGGATATTCTGGAACTGGGTATTCCGTTTTCCGATCCGACAGCAGACGGTACAATAATTCAACGTGCGTCAAGCCGTGCGATTAAAGCCGGAATGACATTACGTCACGGAATTGAATTTGTACGGAAACTTCGGCAAAAGCATGAATTGCCGATTATTCTTTTTTCGTACTACAATCCCATTTTTGCAATGGGAACGGAAATTTTTGTTCATGAAGCGGTTCATTCCGGAGCGGACGGAGTTTTATGTGTTGATCTGCCAAGCGAAAATTCCGACGAAATCATGCAGTTTGTTCAGCAACCGGTTGCTCAAAACGACGACAAAAACGTTTCAGTTAATAATACCGATACGGTTAATAATACGGACAATCGTTTTCATTTTATCCGGTTGATTGCTCCGACAACAGACGCCGTTCGACGCAACGAAATTCTTCATCGTGCGGACGGTTTTGTCTATATTGTTTCACGTCGCGGAGTTACCGGCGGTAACAGCAACAAGATTGATTGGAAATGTCTTGAGCAAGAGATTAGCGAAATGCGTTGCGAAACAAAAATTCCGCTTTGTGTCGGTTTCGGAATTTCAACACCGGACGATGTTCAAGCCGCCGGAACAATTGCCGACGGTGTGGTTATCGGCAGTGCGTTTCAACGAATTATCGAAGAACATCCCAACACCGCCAAACAATCTGTCGCCGATTTCATAACAATATTAACAACAGCCGACAAACGGCAAAGTAACTGTCTATTTTAATTTTTATTAGTCCTGCAAGGACGACATTTTATTAACCGTATGCTTTAGCATACGGATAGGGCAAACACACCACAAAAGTCCCGCAGGGACGACACTTTATT
>JAIROD010000050.1 GCA_031257725.1 Planctomycetaceae bacterium
GTACCGATTAGGCATCTCACTCCTGGCTCTGATAAAAGCACCCGAAAACAATAATTCCAGTTAAAAAAATACTCAAAAACAAAAAAAAACTGAAAAAAATATAACGTAACTCCGAAACACAACTCGGAAAAAAAGAACCTTACACGAAAAAAACTCTCGAGAATATCTAAATCTCCAGAAAAAATAGAATGGGAAAATAGACAGTTACAGGTAGGTGACTCAAGAGGTAGGCGACCTTTAGCCGAAGGGTTTTCACCCACAGTTGCAACGGTTGGTTTGTTATTTGAGTTGTACGCGGTTGGTTTTTAATTTCCATCTGCAAACAGGGGCAATGTCGGCGAGTACGCCGTATTGGTAAAAAACCTTTCGGCGAAAGGTCGCCTACCTTGTAATTATTAGCCTAGTGACAAACAATAGAATCGCTACTGAATAGTTACAAAAAAACATTATCCCTATTGTCCCTAAAATTTTCAGTGTAATGTTAGGTATCATGGGACACGGGCGGCGGCTGAAATTATGAGGATAACCGGAACATGGGGATCATTAGGACAATAACTTTTAAGACCAATTCGGGCGTTATCTTTATCCTTATCTTTATTCTTTAATTACGATGAACTTTTTGAACAATTTGCCCTTGAATGATCATTCGGTTTCCGGCGAACCGGTTGATTTGGAGCGGGAAAATAAACGTCTCAAACGTGAAATCACGCGGTTGGAGACATTGATTTCCCGAAGTAAGGCGGCAACTCATGCCAATCTCAATCTGGAAGCCGAATTACAAGCCGAAAGAGTTCGTCAGGGAAAATATTTGGAACTCCTGCTCCGTAATAGTCAGAACCTTATTATTATGATTGACGGGGAAGGACGTTTCGTTTATTGTACAGAATCATTCCTGCAAATTCTGGGGCAAACCTCATTCGGTTTTCTAAACGCTCGGCGATTTGTTGAAGTATTTCCTGCGGCGGAATTTAATGAAGTGGTTCAAATGATTGCCCAATCGATGAGTGAGCGGTGCAGTATGAAAATTCCGCTTCGTACCGGTTGGGGGCAAGCGGGTTCTCCACGCGATTATGTGGTTCATATTGCGCCGATGTTGTCTCAGACCGGCGAATCGGAAGGTGCGGTTCTGCTTTGCCATGACGTAACCGAAGTTCTTGCGGCAAAAGAACAAGCGGAACAAGCCAGCCGTGTGAAGAGTTCTTTTCTTGCCAATATGAGTCATGAAATTCGGACACCGATGAATGCCATCATTGGAATGGCGGAACTCGCACTTCGTGAAAAAATTCCTAATTCGGCTCATGAAATGGTGTTGAGTATTAAACAAGCCGGTAATAGTCTTTTGTCTATTATCAACGATATTCTGGACTTTTCCAAAATTGAATCCGGTAAAATGGAAATTGTGGAAAGTGAATATCAGTTTCGCTCGATGGTGCATGATATTGTGAGTATTATTCGTACACGTCTTTTGGAATCGCCGTTGGACTTTTTTTTGGAGATTGACAGTACGATTCCGAATTATCTGATTGGCGACGAAGTGCGGTTGCGGCAAATTCTTTTGAATCTTTTGAGTAACGCCACCAAATACACCCGTAAAGGATTTATCAAAATGGTTGTGCGAAGCAGGATTCAAGATAAAACGGTTTGGCTGACATTCGATATTTCCGATACGGGAATCGGAATCAAACCGGAAGACATCAATAAATTGTTCGGCAATTTTATGCAGTTCGACAAAGAAACGAATAAGGGGATTGTCGGAACGGGATTAGGGTTGGCGATTGTCCGAAATCTGGCGCGTTTAATGAATGGAGACGTTCATGTCCAAAGTCAATACGGTTCGGGAAGCGTGTTTACCGTAACTGTTCAACAACATTTTGTTCGTGATGAACCGTTTGCCCGTCTTGTTCAACCGGAACGCACTGTGTCGTTAATTTATGAACCGCGTATGGGTTATGATTCGGTATGCCGGTCGGCGTTTGAATCGTTGAAGGTTCATTTTTGTCTGGTTTCCGGCTTCACACGGTTTGAACAGGAAGTCCGAAAAGGATGTTACGATTATATTTTTGTTGTTTCTTCTGTTTTGGAAGATGCGGTGAATCTGTTGACGGAAATTTACCAAAACTCCGATAGACCACAATTGGTGGTGATAACGGAAAACAATGAATTTTCCAATCATTCACGATATTACACCCTATCGTCGCCGTTATACACCGCGCCGTTGGCGAATATTTTCAATCATGTTTCCGATACCTGTTTATACCGTACAGATAGGACGGCGGTTCGGTTTACTGCGCCTGATGCACGGATTTTAGTGGTGGACGATATTATTACCAATTTGAAAGTTGCTCAGGGATTGATGATTCCGTTTCAGTGTCAGGTTGATATTTGTGAAAGCGGTCAGGAATCAATTGATTTAGTACGGAAAAACAAATATGATCTTATTTTCATGGATCACATGATGCCTGGTATGGACGGGTTGGAAGCAACCGCACAAATTCGTGCGATATCGGAAGGGCGTGATATACCGATTATTGCGTTGACGGCTAACGCGGTTTCCGGTGTTCGTGAAATGTTTTTATCGCATGGGATGAACGATTTTCTTTCAAAACCGATTGATCCGGTTCGGTTGGAAAGTATTCTTGATAAATGGATTCCAAAAAACAAACATGTTTCCTACGTTTCAAAAAAAGAAACCGAACCGGAAACAACAACAAAAATCAACATTGAAACAACTACAACTACCAATACAAATACAAATACGGAACCGGAAACAAAAACAAAAACGGAGACTCAAAATCCGATGTTGTCCGAACCGGTTGCCGGCAATGATTCTCATGATTCGGTAACGTCGGATATTATTGACGGTCTTGACATGCAGTCCGGTTTGGAGCGGGTGGTCGGCAATAGAGAGATTTATCGGGAAATTCTCAAGATTTATATTGAAACAACTCCGCCTATTCTGGATGAGTTACGCAATCCGACTGCCGCAACGCTTAAATCTTATGCTATTGCGGTTCATGGAATTAAGGGGAGTAGTTTGAATATTGGAGCGGACAAGGTCGGCAAGATGGCGGCAATGTTGGAAGCGTCGGCAAAAACCGGAAATCTGGAAGCGGTTCTGAATGATAACGAAAATTTTATTAACATGACAAAAAAATTGATCACCGACATGACCCGATTCCTAGAAAACAACTAATTAAAAATTAAAAAATCATGTCGTCCCATGCGGGACGGAATTTTTTTTAATAGACCTTTTCTCTAACCCCAAAATGCAATTCCAACAACCTTATTTTCCTAACAAAACAACCTTAGTAGCAACATCGTTATTTCTACCAATATTTCATCCCTAGCGGGACGTGAATGGTAACGATTCAGTCGTGGTGAAGAACATTCCTTTTTTCGTTATGGCAGGCGGGAACGAAGCGGAGTAACCGCATGGTTGCCAAAAGATTCGGTGGATGCCATGTTTTTCGGCTGTTCGAAGCGGTCACTGCGCTACGTTCCCGCCTGCCATGCCGCTGAATAGTGACGAAATTTTTATTTTGGCGGTGAATTATCTTACCCCATAACTTGAAAGACGGGACATTTCGGGTAAAATCACGTGAAAATGTTAATTGCCGTTAATGGTCGGATGTTGTCTGAACATTGTGTCGGGTTGCATTTTATTGAGTTTCACGTTTGTTTTTTAGGTAGATTTTTGAGTACACGTTTTTTCGATTTCACAAATTTATAATTTATGGATTTAACGCCACGTCAGATTGTCGCAGAGTTGGATAAACATATTGTTGGTCAAAATGAAGCCAAACGCAGTGTTGCGGTGGCTGTTCGTAACCGTTGGCGGCGTCAACGGGTCGATGACTCGATGAAAAAAGAAATTTCGCCGAAAAATATTATGATGATCGGTCCCACCGGTGTTGGAAAAACGGAAATTGCCCGCCGTCTCGCTACCTTGACCGGTGCCCCTTTTATCAAAGTCGAAGCAACCAAATACACCGAAGTCGGATATTATGGACGCGATGTCGAAAGTATGGTACGCGAACTCGTCGAAAACGCGCTCGGTATTGTCCGTTCCACCGAACGTGAAAAAGTTAAAGACGAAGCGGTTCGGCGTGCTAATGATCGGCTTGTCGATATGCTGTTGCCATCGCCATCCAATTCAAAAAAATCCGATGACGAGGACGATGATGACGACGACAATGATGACAAATCACCGTCTGACGAAGACCTCGTTAAATCGGTACGGCATGAACGGAACCGTGAAAAAATCCGCAAAATGCTCGAAAAAGGACTCATGGAAGACCGAACCGTCAGTATTATCTCCGAAACACGGGCAGTTCCTATGATTATGAGTAATATGCCCGGTATGGAGTCGATGGAATTTGACTTTCAGGAAATGTTCGAAAAAATCGCACCGCGAAGCCGGACAAAACGTGATATGACCGTTAAAGAAGCACGCGAATTTCTTATCGAACAGGAAAGCGATCAGTTAATCAGTAAGGAAAAAGTACAAACCGCCGCTGTCGAATTAGCGGAAAATCTTGGAATTATTTTCATTGATGAAATCGACAAAATCGTTGCCAGCGAAAAACAGCATGGCGCTGATGTTTCACGGCAAGGAGTTCAGCGGGATTTGCTGCCGATTGTCGAAGGAACAACAATTCAGACCAAATACGGCTATGTCAAAACGGATCACGTTTTATTTATTGCAGCCGGAGCGTTTCACCGTGCCAAACCAAGTGATTTGATGCCGGAACTTCAGGGACGTTTTCCGATTCGGGTTGAGCTGAACGACTTGACCAAAGATGATTTCATTCGCATTTTAACGGAACCGAATGGTTCATTGACCAAACAATATCAAGCGTTAATGCAAACGGAAAACATTGAATTGGTTTTTGAGCCGGATGGAATTGAAGCGTTGGCGGGCTATGCGTTTGCGGTCAATCAAAAAATGCAGAACATCGGAGCCAGACGACTCTATACCATCATGGAACGCCTGCTCGAAGAATTAAGTTTTGACGCTCCGGATATGGAACAAAACCATATTGTTATTGACGCAAATTATGTCAAACAACGTATTGATGATGTGAGTAAAGACGAAGATCTAAGTAAATTTATTCTTTAGTAAAGTACAAAAATTCTGATTATTTCGGAATTGGGGATGACAATCAATAATTGACTGCTTTTTGTAACTATTCAGCAGGGAATCTAATAATTCCGCATTTACCGAAAGTTAACGGCGTGGGGTTGCCCCGCGTTGTTCGACTTAACCCCTAAAACACGGGGTAAACCCCATTGCCAACTAAACACACGAGGTACCCCCCGTCGTTAACTATTAATTTATTAACTAATGGGTTGAAAATAAAAAATTGAATTATGAGACCACCAAATAACAAACGCTCCCCCCTGTGTTTAGGAAAGAGGTATTCTTAGAGATTTTCAAATATTCGTTCAATATTACTTTGCCCTGACAATCGGTAATT
>JAIROD010000115.1 GCA_031257725.1 Planctomycetaceae bacterium
TGAAGTTTATTTTTTACCACCCCTAGCCCCTCCGAAGGAGGGGAATAATTCCCCTCCTTCGGAGGGGCTAGGGGTGGTCATTCGGAGGAAACGATTGAATAGTTAAAAAAAAAAAGTAACTATTCAGTCGAGGAAGGTTGGCAACCTTGCGCCGGTTGGTTTGTTATGGTGTTGTACGCTGTTGGTCTTTAATTTCCAGCCGTCAACAGGGACAAGTCGGCGAGTACACCGACGCAACCGCCCGGCGGTCGGTTGCCTACCGCGACTGAATAGTTAAAAAAAAAATATTTCACTGATATATTACGAAATTTCCCTCAAAGTAGGGTATCAAAAAGGTTGCCTACCATCGAATCACCGCTCTACTGAATAATTACCTTTATTTTTACAATTCATATTGTTAGGAAAAAACATGAGAGACATTGGCGAAGGAACTATCCGGCGTATTGACTGGCAGGAATTAACTCCAATTGTTTTACTGTTGCGCATTTTCAATACGTCAACCGGAATTCGTGTTCTGTTTCTTTCCCTAATCGGTATTCTTTGGACGTTGTTAGCCGGTTATCATATTAATTGCAACTATAACGGAATAAAAGTTTGCGATGGCGGCAATTTTCGGCAACCGGTTTATATTGAACCTCTTCTTGACCTTCAACATCCGTCCCAACCCATTTCATTTCGGGAGCATCCGGTCAACTATTCATGGCAATTGGTTCAACATTCAGTTCTTGTACCTTGGGATATTTTTTCAATGGCGGGAATCCGGTTATTTTCATCTCCCGCCGGTAATTCCATTTTTGCTCTTACGGGTTGGTTTTTTGCTTTGCTGCTGATCTGGTCATTTTTCGGCGGAATGATTTGCCGGACAGTTGCGTTGCGGTTGACGATTGACCAGTCTGAATCCGGTCAAGAACTTTGGCAATTCATCAAACAACGCGGAACAGGTTTTTTGAGTTCGGTGATGATCATTGTTCTTGGAATATTGTTTCTTCTGATTTTTCTCAAACTTTGCGGTTGGCTTTTTACTGTTCCGGTATTCAATTATATTATGGCGGTTCTTTTTCCGATTGCATTGCTTTTTGGTTTTTTGATTATGTTGCTTGCGGTCGGGCTGTTTTTTGGTTGGTCACTTCTTTTTGCGG
The DNA here is from genome assembly GCA_031257725.1 of Planctomycetaceae bacterium. GTDB lineage: Bacteria > Planctomycetota > Planctomycetia > Pirellulales > Thermoguttaceae > WRKP01. Next base: position 1,140 of record JAIROD010000115.1, read on the forward strand.
CGGTTAGTGTGGACGGTTCCGACGGTTTTGACGCGGTAAGCCGAATGCTTTCGTACATTTATCATCGACCGTTACATTACTTTGTTTATTGGATCGTCAGCGGTATTTTAGGAGTGTTGGGATTTGTTTTTGTGTCATTTTTTGTTGACGGGGTTGTTTTTATAACAAGTCAATTCGGCGGATTTCCGGTTCAGGCGGTCATTCCAACATTGGGTCATTTAACATTACCGGAAACATACGAAGGTTTGGGGTTACCGGAACGTTTTATTTTAATCTGGTGCGGTATGGTTCAACTGATTAAACCGGCTTATACTTTTGCGTGGTTCTGGACGAGCAGTGTGGCGATTTATTTGTTGCTTCGACGGAGTGTTGATGCCACACCACTCAATGACGTGTACCGGCTTACTCCGGTCAAACCGCGAACCTTACAGAAAATCAATATCGATAAAAGCAACTCCTAAAACTTCAGCAAAAAAATATTCCTTTTTAATTACAAAATTTTATGAAAAAACAATGTAACTATTCAGTAGCGGTGAATGTTCCTTTTTCTGTCCCGTAGGGACAACATCTTGGTAGCCAACGAGGTCAATCAAAAACACTCGTCCCGCTAGGGACGAAATGTTGGTAGAAAAGACACCAACGATAAATTCACCAACATTGCGTCCCTACGGGACGCGAATCATTTTGCGATACCATTTTCTACCAACATGTCGTCCCTAGCGGGACGGAATTTTTTGATCGTTCACTTCGATTACTAACGTTCCCCAAAAATGGGAAATAATCAGCAAAAAAGTACGCCAAGACTGACGACTGAATAGTTACAAAAAATATTCCACTGATATATTACTAACGTTTTTGTCGAAATGACATAACTCTTTATCATGTAAAATCTTATCAATTAAACTCTTTACGTATTATAAAGAGAACCTATTTTGTGTCAAGTAGAAATGATCGCAAAATGTACAAACCTCCAATCGAGTGAAATGATACGAAATTACTTCTATCAGCGTAATTTTGAGACGACAATACAGGCGTTATGACCGCCGAAGCCGAAACTGTTGGATAATGCGATTGAGATTTTACATTCCCGCGCGGTAAGCGGAGTAAAATCAAGATCACATTCAGGATCAGGATTTTCAAGATTAATTGTTGGCGGAACAATCCCGTCACGAATTGATTGAAGACAAAAAATTGTCTCCACCGCCCCGCTTCCGCCAAGAAGATGACCGATTTGACTTTTCGTACTGGAAATTGGAATCTTGTACGCCCGTTCGCCAAACACTTGCTTAATCGCACGTGTTTCCGCAATATCACCGAGAATTGTTGCGGTTCCATGCGCATTGATGTAATCAATTTCATTCGGATCAAGTCCGGCATCATTGAGTGATTTCAAAATTGCTTTCATCGCACCGGCACCGTCTTTGTCCGGTTGGGTGATATGCGTTCCGTCTGAAGTTAAGCCGGTTCCAAGAATTTCACCAAGAATATCGGCTTTTCTTTTTTGGGCATGTTCCAATGATTCCAGTACGAGAACTCCGCAACCGTCGGACAGTACAAAACCGTCACGGTCCCGATCAAACGGTCGGCTTGCGCGTTCCGGTTCGTCATTGCGTTCCGATAACGCCCGCATCGCGTTGAATCCCGCCAATCCCAATGAGGTTGCAGCGGCTTCACTGCCGCCCGCAAGAACAATCTCCATCTCTCCATAACGGATCATTCTTACCGCATCGGCTAAGGCGTTGATGGACGTAGCGCACGCAGTTGCCACCGCATACGAAGGTCCGGTCAAACCGTAATGAATAGAAACATTGCCTGCTGCGGAGTTGGGCATAATTTTGGGGATGGCGAATGGGGAAACTTTTGAAGTTCCTTTTTGAATAAGGCGGAGATGTTGAATTTCCGTTTCGTTGAGTCCGCCGATACCGCTGCCGATCACCACCGCACAACGATCACGATCTTCCGTTTCAAAATCAAGACCGGATTTGTTGACGGCAATAATCGACGCAACCAACGCATATTGAGCAAAACGTTCTAATCTTTTAGCGTCGTGCGGGCGAATAAATCCATTGGTCGAGAAGTCGCGGCATTCGCCGGTCACCAGCGACTTCATACTATCCATGTGAGGAGTCGTTGTCAGACGAATCCCTGAAACACCGTTACAGATTTTTTTCCAGACATCCTCTGCGTCAAAGCCAAGAGGCGTTACTAATCCGTAACCCGTAACAACAACACGGCGCATCATGGCGGAAAGAATGGAAAATGGAAAATTTGATCATTGGTTCCTAATGTTTTTTTTGTCCTTAAAGTCCTTTTTTACAGGGATATTAAGAACAAAAAAGATATTAAGAACGTAAAGGACATTAGGGATGTAACTGTCTATTTTAATTTTTGGTCATATTGCAGAGCAGTTTTTTACATCCCAGCGGGATGTTTCCAACCTAGCCGTTGGTTTTGCGTTGTAACGATAGGGAATCAATGTTTTTATCTGAATAACGCCATACCAACGGAACAACATGGTAAAAATTATAATAATCCTGTTATTTTTCCGTGTGTACGGTGAGTACACCGCACACACGGCTACATTGGAAATGTCCTTGCAGGACTAATAAAAATTAAAATAGAC
>JAIROD010000143.1 GCA_031257725.1 Planctomycetaceae bacterium
ATAAAACTATTGAGGAGAAGCAATCACTCCATTCGTTGGGTTATTCCTGACAGGTTGTTCCTCAACAGTGCCCGTTTCCGCTTCAACAAACAAAAAAATTTTAACAAAACTATTGTCAACAATCAATGCCGATTGTTCAAAAAATAAACAATACGTTTATACCTTATTGAAAGACATGGCGCGCCCGAATTTCTCGACCACCTCAAAACAACAACAAATCGAAAGATTACCGGCATTGCGTCCCTATGGGACGCAAACCATTGGGCAATACCGCTTGCTACCAACATGTCGTCCCTAACGGGACGAGCCTATTCCTTTTCATTATCACAAAAAATAATAACCACTGAATAGTTACAAACGCTCCCCCGTGCAACAGGTTATTATTCTATCAATAGGCACAAACTAAGCGGTACCGGAATGAATCCGGTACGTTTTTCCGAAAGCGGTTTCGAAATCGAAAACATTATTGAAATCTTCGCGGCTGTCTTGCGGTGTTTTGCGCATTTGTCCGATGTTAATAAGATTATAGACAATTTCACCAATATCGTCTGTTTTACGGATTCCAATAGAATCCAACACCGTTTGGGCAAGAAAACCATACTGAATAATCGCGTATTCCCGCGCCGCTTGACAAAGTTCCTGTCCGGTAATATGGTTGGCAAGAGCAATTTCAGTTGTTTTGCCTCGCTCCGTATTCTCTGCCTCCGTATTCTCTGCTCTTATCAGAATTTCTTCCGAAACCGATTCATTTTTTTCCTCTTGACCAAGTCCCAAAATATTTTGAGCATAGTTTAACGCTTCGTACACAAAAGCATACGCTTCCGCTTTGTAACGCCGGTCACGCTTGAGTAATTCAATAAAAGGAGTAGTGGTCGAAAGAGACATGGGCGATCATTTTTGTTTGTTACCGCTAACAGAACGGTTCCCTTTTCCATTTGGCGAAACGGTTGCCGACGTTTCCGTTTTCGTACTGATACCGGCGGGCGGAACCATTGCGGAACTATCGTGAATAATGGTGGTTCCGGCAAGTTTTTTCGTTGTAAATTCGTATCGCCCAAAAATCATCCGTCCCGCACTGGTTTGCAATACGCTTGTTACCGTAACAACAACCCGTTCCCCCACATGTTCTCGACCATTATCGACAACCACCATCGTTCCGTCATCAAGATAGCCAATCCCTTGACTGGCTTCTTCACCGCTCTTGACAATATCAACGTCAAGTTTTTCACCGGGCAAAAAAACCGGTTTCATCGCGTTGGCTAAATCATTCAAATTGATCACGTCAACACCTTGAATTTTTGCAACTTTATTGAGATTATAATCGTTGGTAACGAGTTTTCCTTCAAGGTGTTTCACCAGCGCAACCAATTTCAAATCAACCGGTTGCCCGCGAAATTCCGGTAAATCGGTGTCGTCGATTTGAATATCAATTCCTCTCATTTTTTGAAGCCGGTTCAAAATATCCAAACCGCGTCGTCCTCGTGTGCGGCGATTCCGATCGGAGCTGTCGGCAATTCGTTGAAGTTCATTAATGGCAAAACGCGGCATAATAAGTCGGCTGTCGATAATCATTGTTTCCATCACATCGGCAATACGTCCGTCAATCACCACACTCGTATCTAAAATCAACGGACGATTCCCTTTCAGATTTTTCCGAAACTCAACATACGGAATAATAAATCGGAAGTCGTCCCGTGTCTGGAGAAGAAAACTGGTACAGATATAACAAAGCATAACGCCGATAACCAACATCGTATTGATGCGGCTTTGCTGTGCGAGATGTTCGGAGCCTTGCGGCAATAACGGAGTAATTGCAAATCCGAGTGCTGCGGTGAGGAGAAGACCGATTAACAGTCCGAAGTAAATGGAAGAAATCCAATCAACCCGTTTTTTCGGAATGAGCATATCGCCGACAATCACAAAAATTGCCAACAGGAAAATTCCGGCAAAAGCCCAAAAGCCCGCCGATTCCGTACCGCTTAAAACTCCAGAGTTGAGAACATAAACTCCTACGCCACTGGAAACAAGAATGAACAAACAACGTAATACTAAAAGTCCCATTAGAATATTGTGAGGTTAATTTTCGGAAAATAACGTTTCAATGAGTATTTTAACACCAAATGCAAAAAGCAAAATGAGGGAACCTGAAAATTTTTCTAAATTATGCAGAATTTTTCTTACTTAAAATACTCAATTTAACATTTGACATGATTTTATCATTATTTTGACGGTGTATCACAATTTTTCGATAATTATTTTATTGTGTCTATTTTTTGTCCGCGAATTGATGCGAATGTTCACAAATTGGTAACTATTCAGTAACGACCCCACTTGGGCATCTCTAAATAATTCAATTTTTTATTTTCAACCCATTAATTAATAAATTAATAATTAATAGTTAACGACGGGGTTTAGCCCGTGTTTGGGGGGTAAGTCTAACAACGCGGGGCAAACCCACGTCGTTAAGTTTCGGTAAATTTTGAATGATGAGAGATGCCCCCATTGATATATTACGAATTTTAAAGTAAATTTTGTCACTAAAATCCAAATTGAAACTAAGGGACAATTGGAACGAATAGGACAAATAATTTTAGGAAACAAATCTTTGTCCCTATTGTCCTTCATCTCTCTAAAATTTTCAGCGTAGAAGGGTTTACTTGATTTTTGTTAATTTTCTGCGAAAATAGCCAACCGGTTGAGTTTAACCGTGTTTTGTAGTTCCTTTTTTTTCCATTTTCAAAATT
>JAIROD010000176.1 GCA_031257725.1 Planctomycetaceae bacterium
ACCGACAAAACCACCGGTGAATTACTCGACAATATTTCACTCGGAACAATTACAGTAACACTTTCCCCCGACGGCAAAACCTACACCACCGAACCAATTTTATTCAGCCAATTAGCCGCCATTTCAAATTTAACAACATTAAAAACCATCCAATTCCAATTAAAAGTAACCAACCCAACATCACCCTCAACATTCCAACAAGCCTCAACATTTTGTACAAAAGTTGCGAAACTTGCATTACCCAAATGGTTTATGTAACCGTTCACGGAAAATTAGTAGAAGAATGTACCTCCCTTGGTACATCAATGAACTGATATTTTTTTGTTATTGAAAAGAGGAGTAATGATGAAGTGGTAACTTTGATGACTTTCAATTCCCAAAACTTAAAACAAATTATTAGAAATTCCCATTGATATTATGCGACATTCAAATTGGACAAAAATTGGCTCAATTATGGCAATTATCGGTGTTATAGTTATGATTACAGGAATTATTGTTTCTGTTATTATTGCTGTCTTAACAGATAACAACAATGCCAAAACAAAAACTATCTCGAATATTGAACAACAAACAAAGATATCCAATCCGATAATTAATAATCAGAATAATACTCAAACTGTCGTTGTTAATCCGGTTATTGATCGTTATGAAGAAAATAAAATGCAAAAAATCAAAACCCAAATCGAATTATATTTTTTACCTTTTTTGTCGCAAAAAGAATTCAGTAGTTATCATGCAGCGTCAAGTATAAGTCTAGATCGTCATCCACAAGTTTATTCAGATTCTGCAGAAGTTGATGGACATACGGGAAAAGCAAGAGTTGAATCTTATGATATAGATAACGGGGAGTTACGTATATCTTGTGCTATTCCTATTTACTCTGATTACAATATTTCCGAAACAATGAAAAGAAAAAGTGAAGGTAGAATCACAGATAAAGATGATCTCGTTGCTTCTGTAATATTTATCATCCGTGGAGATCTGAAAGATATAATGGGAAAAAACATGAGAACAAAAGACATCCTTTTTATTTCACCCGCCTATAACAAGGATACTGGAAAATGGTTAACTAAGGTACAGGTTGTTAAAGATGCGTTTGAAAGTGACTTCTTACAGAAATATTTTACAGAGTTCAAACCAAAGGCAGAAAATAAGTAGATTAGCAAAAGTAATTAATCGGGTCAGAAAAAGCGATTTTACGCTGATGGGACAAAATATTGGGAAAATTAGCCATAACGTTTTCTAATGGTGGTAAAACTTATATTATTAGTTCAAGATTGAAACTCACATTACTTAAACGGTTTGTGTAGCAATATTTGGAGTCTGTTTATTTTTTCATTAACAATTTATTTTAGAAAGACTCCAACATGCCAAACGATTCCGTACCAAGCGTGAATGCCCCTCAAAGTGAATCTCAAAACGATCCTGTATTACAAATCCAATTTGACGATTCCCGTGTTAGTGCGACATACGCCAATTTTTGCAGTGTTACGGGAACGCCGGAAGAGTTGATCATTGATTTCGGATTGAATCCGCAACCAGTCGGTATTCCGTCAACTCCAATTGTAGTAACGGAAAGAATTGTCACCAATTTTTACACTGCCAAACGTATGCTATTCGCCTTACAAGCCACCATCCAACGCCACGAACAAGTTTTCGGTGTTCTCGAAACCGATGTACAGAAAAGAGTTAAACAACAATAATCACGATATTTGTAAAAGACAATTTATGAATACCTATTGATCAATGTTTATTTCGTTTTATCAATTGTAACTTTTAATCTAATTAAGGTGTTAACTATGTCGCTATCTTTTATTGATGTTATCAAATATGTGCCTTTTATCCCGTGTCGTTTAGATCAGATTCCCCATACTATGGGATTTTATCTGATTTTTGATGCCAATGCAGAATTTATTTATGTCAGAAAAGGTTATGGGGATACCAGAGTCCAAATTCACTTCAATATGACTTCGGAAGAAGAATATTTTGAGGATGCTTGTTTTGGGTTGTGGTTTCGAGTAGACAATGAAGATGAAGCATTAGCCTATGAAAAAGCAGTTTACGATGTCTATGTCGAAGAAATGAAGAAACCACCAAAACATAATAAAAAAATTCCAGAGGGATCGCATGCACAAGAAAACTCTTATTATGACTTGTTGGCTAATAATGATTGGAAGGGATTTTTGTCGAATATTAGAGAGCAATATCTTTTTTCAAAAAACTATTAAATATGGTGTGATTTGTAAAGTGAAACAAAATGCTTTAACTATCGTTGATCTGATTGTTGGTATCGTAATTGTTGCGGTGATTACGGGTCTTATTTTTCCATCGCTTCAGGCTACTCGTGAATCGGCACGGCGGACGGCGTGTGTGAACCAACTCAAACGATTGGGAGTTGCGCTCAAGCAATATCACGATGTTCACAATGTCTTGCCAAGTCATAAATTCGGTCCCGGTAGTAATGACCGGATTTCCGCGTTTACGATGTTGCTGGCACATGTCGGTTACGAGAGTGTTTATAACGAAATTGCCGAAGCAAAATGGCAGGTTCCTTGGCGAAAAGAAAAAGTGGATTCAAAAGGTAAACCAGTTCTGGATACGAACGAAAAACAGATTCCCGGTCCCTATTGTACGATGATTCCAGAATTTCTCTGCCCAACCGATCCCGCTGGATTTGAACGGGTTCCGTTTATGCTTGGTTATAATAATTACGTTTTTTCGCATGGCGATTGGATTACCGGACAAAATGAAAAATTCAGTCGTGGTGTTTTTGTTCCGGGCGTTTGGTATTCGTTAGATAATATTGTCGATGGAATTTCTAATACGCTTGCAATGAGTGAACGCTGTGCCGCTCCTCAACGTGATCCGCAAATCTATTCGCCGGAAATTCGCAACGTTAAAAATATTGGCATACAGGAAGTGCCGGAACGAATCAGTAACAAGGGCGGAGTTCGGCTTGATATGATGAAAGAACCAATTAGTGAAGATATTACGAAACAAAATCTAAAACTTTGTTGGGAAACAGTGAAAGGTGATTATTTTATTGGTGACGAAAATATTGCACGAATCAATCGTTCTTGGGCTGGCGGACGTTGGGCGGATGGTCAACATTTTTTCACCATAACCAATACAATTATGCCGCCAAACGGTGCGAGTTGCGCAACAAGAACAAATGACCAATCACCGCTTCTTGCTCCGCCGACAAGTTACCATTTGACTGGTGTTAACGTTTTGATGCTTGATGGTCAGGTGCGGTTTATTTCAAACAATATTGATTACGGCGGCGATTACACAGGAAAAACCTGTGTTAAAGAAGGTCAATCGCCGTTTGGTATTTGGGGAGCATTGGGTAGTATTGCCGACACAAAACCTGTTAATGCTGAAATCAAGTAGATGATTTTTGTTCTTGAAATTGACGTATTAACTTCTGATCGGTTTCGGAGAGAGCGTTGATATCTATTGTTGCTTTTTTTCCTGTTTTTAATTGTAACGACACTTGGTTATCCTGAACACGAATTAGTTTTGCCTCAACCTTTTGTGTTCCTGGAAGGTTTGTCCAGATTCGAAATTGATTTTGATCGTTGGGTATTTGAATATTATATTGTTTCAGTATTTCCTGATCATCAGGGCAGAAATGAACAATCTTTTCCGTACCGATTTTTCCGTCCAACATTTCAAATCGGGCGATTCCGTTTTTTACATTAATTAATTTGAATTTCAGTTTTCTGGTTCCGGTGATGTCTGTCCATGTATAAAAATCCTTTGTTACATCACCATCATCGTCGTCTTCCTCTTCTTCGGCAGACCGCCTGTGATAAAATTCTTTGGCGAACTGTTCATGTAAATGTTCACAATATTTTGTCCGTTGGAAAATCTGCAATCCGGCGGCAAACAGTAACGGTAAAAAGAAGGCGAAAAAACAATTTGATAATGAGCGATAAGTATAAATTTTCCGTTCCGGCGGCGGGTTAAACCAACCGCCGCGTTTCTGGGCAATCATCCAACCGAAACAATTATATTCATCCATTGCTGGTCGCCACGCCGCATGACCGCCCTGATCAAATTGTGTGAGTTTCATAAAACCACCCGAACCGTTGATAATTCGCATTGCTTCACGAATGGATTCAACCGGAGCATTATTGTCATTTTTATTTCGGAATGTCCAGATTGAAGTGTGTTTCAGTGCAACAAGTCCTTGAAAAGTAAATGTCTATTTTAAACGCGAAAGGCCGCGAAAAAATAATATTCACACCGTTTGTAATATTTCAGTCGAATTGGCGAAAACATCTTGTTATTGTTTCAACCTTATTTTCAACCTGATTTTCTAACAAAACCATTTAACAAAAAACC
>JAIROD010000204.1 GCA_031257725.1 Planctomycetaceae bacterium
AATTAATAAATTAATAGTTAACGACGGGGTTTACCCCGTGTTTTAGGGTTAAGTTGAACAACGCGGGGCAAGCCCACGCCGTTAACTTTCGGTAAATTCTGAATTATTAGAGGTTCCCCGTCCTCATTAACCATCGCCCACAAACGGAAAACGCTCCCGGCGAAAGGTTGCCTACCTTTTGATACCCCGCCTTGATGAAGTTTCAAATAAAACGACCCATTTCTACCCGTTGACAGTATAACAACCAGTCAAGGGACGGTAGGAAAATAATCAAAATGACAGAAGGGGGCATTGCCGCAAGACAAAAAGGTGTTAGAATAAGCACTCAAATTCAATTAGTTGTGCATACCGGAAGGAAATTTTTCCAAAAAAATAAAAAAAATTATTTTTCTGAGAAAATATCTCTTGACGGACTTTTAGCGATTACTATAATCTGTTTCGTGTGCTGATGGTATGCGCCTCGCGGCAGCGATAAATCGTGTTGAAAAATACGATTTTCCCTCTCAAGTCGTTCATTGGTATTTACCGATAACCTCAGAGGTAAAATAAATTCGTTTCAATGAATTTGTTTTCTATAAGAGCCGTTTATAACTTAGTTTATGTTTGGCGTTCTGTCACCGCACTGAGTGTACTCCGGTACATTGAAATTGGTTTTCATTTTTGGTGATAAGGAATATTCCCGTTCCGTTAAGGACAAGATGTTAGTAGAAAACCGACAGAATTTTTTCAATTACAACTTACAAACGATTAACTATTAACTATTAACTTCGCTGAGGAGAGCGAAAACGAAGGTGAGAGGTCAGCGTATGAAAAACGTGTTTGATACCATATTGGAAGTCGGTCATGATGAAGAATTTGTACCTGTCGTAACCGATGATTTCCGACCAACCGATGCACCGGCAGGTTCTCCGGCGAAGTTGGAAGTTCTGGCAGAGCGAATCCGTAAAGGTTTACCGCTTTGGCACCCCGAAGATCGGGTCGATTACGCCGGTTTGAACGGAGCCGTGCGTCCGCGTGACTAAATAAATTGAGCATTGATTTTCTTTTTTCGTATCGCCGCCAACGAATCACTTCGTTTGTGGCGATTATTTTATCGTTTATCCGTCTTGGAATCGACAACAATCAGACTCGTTCCATGAATATTCTTGCTTTAGATATTGGCGGTTCCAAATTGATTGCCGCATTATTATTCCTAGCGTTCAGAGGGTGGTTGTTAACATGGATAAAAATATTAGGTCAATTATTGGCAGGTAGGCGACCGTTCGCTGGACGGATCGCCTACCTCGCAATGTTCTACTTTAATTTACCTAATTGAACAACCACCCTGTGAACGCTAGGAAAAATAAACTTCAATCTCCGAAAAATTCCACTGATATATTACGAACAATGAAACCGATCTCGATTCATGATTTTCTTTGGGAGCCGTCGAAATTTTCATCGAAGGCGATTTGTGTTGTTTTTGGCAATGATCCGTTTTGGAAATTCCATGCGGTTCGGACATTACGCGATCAAGTGTTGTCCGAAGAGGATGCGGAATTTTCTTTGACACGATTTGAAGGTGATTCGGTCAAATTTATTGATGTCCTCAGGGAAGTAGCCACGCATGCGATGTTTGGCGGTGATCGGCGGCTTGTTATTGTGGAGGATGCGGATTCGTTTGTCACGAAGTATCGGGCTGAACTGGAAGAGTACACCGAAAAACCGTCCGGTCAGGCGGTTTTACTTTTATTACTCAACTCATTTCCGTCCAACACCCGACTTTTCAGTCGTGTTACCGAGACAGGTCTTGCTATCGAAGCAAGTTCATTGCCGGAAAAAGAGATTCCTAAATGGATTGTCCGTTGGTCGAAACAACATCACAAAACACCCTGTGATCCGGACGCTGCCGAAATGATTTTTCAACGGATTGGTGCGGAACATGGCTTGATTGATCAGGAACTTGCCAAACTAGCCTTGATGGTTGCTCCGAAGGAAAAAATCACGACAACATTGGTCGAAAAAGCGGTTGGCTCATGGCGTTCGCAATCGACTTTTGAGATGCTTGATTTAGCCTTAGCCGGTCAAACTGCGGCGGCAATTCGTCAACTTGATCAATTATTGCTTGCCGGAGAAAATGCGGTTGGTATTCTTGCCCAAATTGCTCCGACACTTCGCAAATTTGCTGCGGCAACACAATTAATTCTCGACGGTGAAAAACACGGAAAAAAAATCACGCCTGCCGCTGCATTGGAACAAGCCGGAGTGAATCGTTATTATATTGAAAAAAAGTCGGAAAAACAACTGAAAATGTTAGGACGTTATCGCGGAGCCAAACTCCTGAACTGGCTTCTTCAGGCAGACCTTGATTTGAAAGGAGCAAGCCGAAACGATCCAAGAATTATTCTCGAAACGCTCATCATCAATATTGCCGACCCAAGACTGCGGCTTCTATAAATATTAGAGAATCTCTAATCATTCCAAATTTACCGAACGTTAACGGCGTGGGCTTGCCCCGCGTTGTTAGGCTTAACCCCAAAACAACAAAGGTTCCCATTACGAATTAAGTTCTAAGGTTCCCCAAAGACTTGGGTCATGGTCATGCGGGAAGGGCGGTTCGACAAGGAAAAAACGGTTGCCGAGTTCACGGTCAATCAGGACGAAATGAAAACCCAGTGTAGGATGCTCTTTGGGCTCATAACCGGTTAGAATATCAGCAGGAAGCCAAACATCCAACTGATAACCATTGGATTCCAATGAATTATGTAATTTTATTTTATCAAGATCAATAGGATTGGGATGATCTTTTGCCCGATGAATCGGCAACCAAAACACCGCAGGAGCGGTTTGGGAATGTCCATGACCGGTTGGTAGGAAAATCAGGCGATGACAGAAACGGGTCGCCCGATGAATGTCTTTAATATCACGCGTGTCAAGACAAATCTGAATCCCATCACTCTCTTCCGGGTGCATGGCACGACACCAGGGACGTTGTTTTTTGTCGAAAACCAACAGAGAAAACGCAAAACCGTTGTTATTCCACCCAATTCGTAATTCAAACGGTTGTGTTTTAATTTCCTGATCGGGGTTGGTATCCAGTTCCGCCAAATCGGGAAGCCGATAACTTTCGTCAAGATCACTCCCATTACCTGTCCAGCCTTTGAGAAGATGTTTACACGGAAAACGAAAACGGAATAAAAAACGTTTACTAAACATGGGAAAATGCTTTTGTGGTTTGTAAAACTCTCTTGAAAATGCCGAAAACACAATATAACTGCTTTTGCTTTCTCTGAAAATAGAAGAAAAAGAAATTTTTTCTGATTGTTTTTACAGGGACATTAGAAACATTGGGGACAATAGGGACAAAGGAAACAAATTTCACTAGGGAACCTCTAATAATTCAGAATTTACCGAAAGTTAACGGCGTGGGCTTGCCCCGCGTTGTTCAACTTAACCCTAAAACACGGGGTAA
>JAIROD010000228.1 GCA_031257725.1 Planctomycetaceae bacterium
ATTTTTCTGATTATTTGTTCCCTTAGCGGGCAAAATATTGGGGTAGAAAAAACGAAATGGTAACAAACACGATACGGATTGAACACGTCCGTCCCGCTAGGGAAAAAATATTGGTAGAAAACGGCATAACCAAATTATCCACGTCCCGGAAGGACGCAATGTTGGTAAAATTTATATTTGGTGTTTTTTTACCAACATGTTGTCCCTACGGAACAGAAACACAAAGATTCATCGTGATCAAATTACCCTCAAAATAGGAAATAATCAGGTATCCATTCAGTCGTGCATTTTGCGTTTGACGAATTGAATTTGATAAGCGATCCAGCGGGAAGACACAACGATTATTTATTAAGACCTCTTTAGGGGGAGTCCTAACAACCACGACTGAATAGTTACAACAAACCTGCCCGTGAATGTCGGAATTTTTTTTATTTAGGTTGTTTAACATTTTCAAAAAAAATTCCTTCGGAAGGAAAATCCTGTTGACAATTTATTCGGTTCCGTGTAAACTATGAAACTCATTCAATTGCGAGACTTTTTTTTCTTGCCGTGTTGTTTTGCGGCAATGTTTCGCGGTTATTTCAATGAAACCTTATAAAATAAGGAGATTGACAATGAAAAATGTAATGATGTGTTTGGTTGGAATTTTGGCGTTTTTCTTTGAAAAATGCCAAATGTTAAAATGGGCAATACAGGGGGGGGGGGGCAGTATATAGAAAAGAGTTAAAAACGGAGAGTGAAAAGTGTTTTCACTCCAAACGTTCTAAACTCTTTCCTGTAAACTTCTTACAACTTCCGTGTTCTTCACGGTTCGGCTTTACGTTGGTCGAACTTCTTGTGGTGATTGCGATTATCGGAGTGTTAATCGCTCTTCTGTTGCCGGCCGTTCAAGCCGCGCGCGAAGCGGCACGCCGGATGAGATGTCAGAATAACATGAAGCAGTGGACGCTGGCGATGCACGGCTTTCTTGACATCAATAAGCGATTTCCGTCTGCACAACAAAAAATTCACCCCAATCAGGCATCCAGCAGATGGTCTGCAACTTGTGCTCTCCTTCCTTTTATGGAAGAGGTGCCTCGTTTTCAGGAAATGCAGGCAGTACCCGGTCCTTGGTATCCGGTTCCTACTTACCCGCAAGCTGCCATTCTCGGTGAATGGTTACCGGTGGTTCTTTGTCCCTCTGATACACATCAGCAAAAAACAACGGGAAGTGATGGAAGACTGCTAACTCAAGGTAATATTGTTGTCTGTTTGGGCGATGGTGCGCATTCTTTACTCCAGAACTATGAAGGGGGAGCCAATGGCGATGTCGCCTCTCGCGGTTTATTTTATTGGACTGCAATAAAAACATTACAAAAAATTACTGACGGTACCAGCAATACTCTTGCTATCAGTGAAGTAGTTGCCGGTACAAACAATAATCAAATCAGAGGCGGAGTTGCCGTCCTAAGTCCCGACGTAGGTAGTTGGTGGTGGCAACCTAATAATTGTAAGAGCCTACAAGCAGGTTCTACATTTACCGGAACATATCGTACTGATGCTGATGACGGTATGAGGCGATGCAGCCGTTATGCAGACGGAAGTCATACATACACCGGTTTCAATACGGTTTTACCGCCCAATAGTCCAACGTGTGTATGTGATAGCAATGAACATGCATCGGGGCTTTATCCGCCAACCAGCAATCATTCGGGCGGAGCGAATTGCGCTTTTGTGGACGGTTCGGTTAGTTTTGTAACAGATTCTGTTGATGCCAACGGTTTGCCAAACCATCAACAAGGAAACTATCTGAGAGGACCTTCACCTTTTGGTGTTTGGGGCGCAATAGGAACTCCCGCCGGAGGAGAATCTTCTCGCTTATAAACGCAAACGGTTCACACGTGAACTTCGTCTGATCCGTCCGCCTTCTAATTTGAAAATCGGTTTTCCGGTTTTCGGGATCGACAAATTCCAACGTGTAACCGGTAGGAATGTTCTGTTTATTGATACAGTATCAATTCAATATTAATTCAATCACTAATCCAATTATTAACTTTTTTACAAAACTTAAATTTATGAAAAAATTAATTTACATCACCTTATTTATTTTTGTTTCGTCAATTGCCGGTTGCGGGGACAAGTCTCGTCCTTCTGATTTACCGCCGTTGTATCCATGCACGGTTACGATTACGCAAGACGGTAAAGCGATTGAAGAAGCGATGGTTATGTTCGAACCGGTTGATTCCGCTGATGTGAAGTATTCGGCGGCGGCTGTTACCGGCGCAGACGGTAACGCATTGATGAAAACTTACGGGTTTGAAGGCGTACCGGTCGGCAAATACAAAGTTGTCGTTACTAAAATTATCAGCGAGGCAGCCGAGTATAAACTGAACGAATCAACCGGCAAAGAAGAAGCAATCAACAGTAAAAGATACCGGTTAATAGAACCGCAATTCACGTCGGCAAAAACAACGCCGCACGAAATTGAAATCACCGGTAAAGAGAAAAATATTACAAAAACATTTGATGTCGGTAAAGCCGTCAAAGAGTTTATTGAATAGAAAAAATAAGCAAAACGCTTATTGATAATCCTTGCGGCATTTCGGCAAAAGTTTATCGAACAAATTTATTCAATGAACATTGTCAATGTCAAAACAATTTTCGTGATAAAAATAAAATTGAAAAATCGTGTTTTCCTGTTTTATTTTTGTTGCTTACAAAAAGTTATTCTATTTATTAAAAAATTCAAAGGAGATTTCAAATGAAATTTACAACGAAAAAAAATGATACGTCCTATTGTTCTTTGTTCAACAAGGACAAAGATAACCGCAGTTTATTTTTCAACGTAAAAGGCGGTTTTACATTGGTCGAATTACTTGTGGTGATTGCAATCATTGGGGCATTGGTTGCATTACTGTTACCGGCAGTTCAGGCGGCAAGAGAAGCGTCGAGACGTGCTTCCTGCCAAAACAAACAAAAACAACTTGCGTTGGCTACCCACAATCACCATGACACTTTTGATTACCTTCCGCCGGGCGGTAACAAGTACAACAGAACAAACGCTACTTACCTTTACCGTTACAGTGCATTTTTGCCGATGCTTCCTTTTTTGGAACAAACGGCACTTTTTGACACGTTTATGTCGTCCCATTCCAGTTCCGATCCGTGGACAGGAAATGCCTTTTCGCGAGCGGATTTGTCTGCAGTTCTTTTATGCCCATCGGACGACGCCGGATTTGTGAGAAAACTCAGAGATGCTAATTCGTTGATGACGACAAATTATCGTGTCAGTAACGGTGATTGGACTGATCGCGGCGATATTAACCAAGTTGATTCGACCGGTGCAGTCATGTATGAAAATAAACGCGGTCTATTTTCAGGATTCCGTGACGCTAAACGAACAATGGCTTCCGTTGACGACGGAACAAGCAATACGATTGCATTTTCAGAAGGTGCTATTCCGGCAATCGGAGGAATGAAAACGATATTCGGTGAAATGGCAAGAGTAACCGCTGATTTACCAAAATCAGGCGAGTCCCCTAAAGATGTATTTGCTGCAAAAACTTGTTTGGATACAAAGGGTACCGGTAATTATTACGCTGGTTCCATGACGTTGTCTTCAGATAGAATTGGTATAAGAGCCTTTGATTCCCTTATTCAGTACACAGGGTTTGCAACAATATTACCGCCTAATAGTCCAAGTTGTTACAGAGAAACGGCGGATAATGAATCAGGGACTGGTAATGCCAACTATGCATGTTTAATTTCGGCAACGTCGTATCATAATGGCGGCGTGAATGTTGCGTTGTGTGACGGTTCGGTTCGTTTTGTTTCACAAACGGTCAATTGGGGTTCTGACACAACTGCGAAATGTGTTGACTCCGGCTCCTCGCCATTTGGAATTTGGGGAGCAATGGGCAGTATCAACGGCGGCGAATCCGCAAGTCTGCCATAATATAACCGTTCATGAATAATTTATCGTATCTAACTCATTACACTTGAAATTTCGGTTTTTGTCTTTTGACAGGAAAGACTGATTTTGACAGGATCAACAAGATTTACCGGATTCTAAATAAAAGATACAAAAATACTATGTCTATAAAACCGAATTTTAAAGTGTGATGAGTATATCAAGTATAGAAACCGCAAAGTATGAGGTAATTATGTTAAAACAACATCGATATTTATTGTTTTCAAAATTTTTGTTTTTTGTTTTTCTGTTTGCTGTTCTTGTTACCAATACGGGT
>JAIROD010000258.1 GCA_031257725.1 Planctomycetaceae bacterium
TAAAGCATACGGTTAATAAAGTGTCATCCCTGCGGGATTAGACAATAGAATCATTCAAACCAAATGCAATTGGTACATGAATGATTAGAAAATGGATTGATTATAAAATAGACAGTTACCATTTTAAAAGTGTCGTCCCTGCGGGACTTAAGGTGTGGCGGGTTGTTGCCGTAAGCTAAAGCATACGGTTAATAAAGTTTCATCCCTGCGGGATTAGACAATAGAATCATTCAAACCAAATGCAATTGGTACAGGAATGATGAGAAAACGGATTGATTATAAAATAGACAGTTACATATCTTTGGGACAAATAATTTTTTACTTTTTACTTTTTACTTTTTACTCAATACTCACTAAAATCATGAACCAACAGCAACGTACACGGATTCTTTCAACATTTCGAAATCGGCTTTTCGGCATGTTGTTTCTCAAAAAGATTAGCATCTTCACCGCAGTGTTTTTGTTTCTTTGGGGAATCGCCATACTCGCACTTCGCGCCGGCGGTTGGTATGAGCCGAATTTTGTTGCGATTAGTCTGACCGCGTATATTGTTGTTCCTTTGTCGGCATGGCTGACCGCGTGGAAACTTTTGCCTGATGATCAGAAACTCGGTGCGATTTTAGATCGTGATAACCAAATCGGCGGTCTGATGATGAGTTCTTTCGAAAAGGAACTCGGCGATTGGAATATTTTTATGAAAACAATAAATATTCCGAAAATCTATTGGCAATCACCGCAAACAATGGGTCTTATTTTATTTGCGGTTTGTTTTGCCGTTATTTCGTTGTTCCTTCCGATGTCCGCATTTTCCGTACCGGTTCGGAATCGTCTGAATGTGGAGGATCAGGTACAGCGTTTGACTTCACAACTGGACACATTGGAAAAGGAAAATATTCTGGAGGTTGAAGAAGTCGAAACCAGAAAACTCGATCTGGAACGTATTCAAAACAACGCTGACGGTTTAGGACCGGTTAAAACATTCGACGCTTTGGATCATATCGAAAACAAGATGAATCAAAAAGCTGCCGAAGCGGTTGAGAATGCCCAACGAACAACCGAAACATTAGCCGAAACCGAAACTCTTGCGCAACAAGTTCAGGAGATTGCCGCTGAACTTGACGAATCAACCGCGAAATCATTGATGGAAGGTCTGGCTCATTCGTTGGAAGAAATGTTCGCACAAAATTCCGAACTCACAAAAGAGTTGCAAAAAGCGTTGGAGAAAAAAACTTCGGAAACAAAACAAAATAAGAACAAAAATACAGACAATGAAAATGGAAACGAAAATGAACAAAAAAAAGAGAAGGCAATGATGGAATCTCTTAAGAAAATGTTGAACGAAAATAACTTGCAAAATTTAACGCCGGAAATGTTGCAACAACTTTGTGAAGCGATGAAACAATGTCAGGGAAATTGTGAACGAATGTGTGAACATCTGCAAAATGCCGGATTTCCGATTGATCAGGATATACTCAAAAAGTTGGCGGAAGCGAAAAAGATTGATCGTGAAGAGGCGGAGCGAATGTTGAGTGATCTTTGGGAAAACTGTGACGGTTGCGAGGGCGAATGTCCGGGCGGAGGCAATAAAAAATCATCAATAAGTCCGCGTTACACAAAAAAACAGAATTGGGCAACCGATCCGAATGAAGAACCGAGTGATACGCGATTCACAAAAGATGCGGATGAAGAAGGAGCGGAGTTCAAAGCAACTTTCCTGCCGTTGTCTGATCTTGAAGCGTTTCGGAACAGCCAAAAAATTGGAGCGTCTCTTTCGTCACCGGATTTCGATCCCAATAGTGCAACGGAAAATCAGGGCGGTGCAATTACGAAAACCGGCGGCGGCAATGGAACTGCCCATAACCGTATCATTTATCCTCAACATCGCGGCACTGTCGAACGATTTTTCAAACGTTAATTTTTTAGTTGATTGTGGAGAGTTGCTGATTATTTCAGAATTTTTGGGGCATCAGTGATTGGAGAATAATGCCAATTTTCGTCCCGTTAGGGACGATATCTTGGTAGAAAACAGTAGAACCAAATGATCCGCCAAAATAGGAAATAATCAGGAAAGTTGAAAGTGGAGAGTGAATAAACGCTTTCCGCATAAAGATTGTTTTACTCGACTTTGGTCGATTTTAGTTGACTTTAGCCGATTTTATCCTGTTTTTAAATTTCCTCCAATCCTTAAATCTATAATGAAAAAAGTTACTATAAAACAAAAAATTGTAATGTTATTTGTGGCTGTTGTTCTGATTTTAACTGTAAAATCTGCTCTAAAATCTGATCAGATTTCTAATCAGAAATTCACCACAATTTCTGTTTCAGCTCAAACTCTGTTGAATGTTCGGGATTTTGGAGCGGTTGGGGACGGCAAGACCGATGACGCTGCCGCGTTTCAAAAAGCGTTGGATGCGGCGGCAACTTCCGATTCACAAGTTGTTTCCGTTCCGCGCGGGAATTATCGTTTCGAAGGTTCGCTGAATGTTCCTGACGGCGTAACACTTAAAGGAGTGTGGGAATCGGTGCCGTCGCATGTTGGTATCCGAAACAAAGGACAGGTCAAACCGACCGATGACGGTACAACATTTCTCGTAACTGCCGGACACGGACAACTAAAGGAGACTCCGTTTTTGACACTCAACTCCAATAGTACACTCAAAGGCGTTTGTATCTATTATCCTGATCAAAAGGAAGACGACATCCCTGTCGAATATCCCGTAACAATCGCGATGCGCGGTAAAAATCCGGCGATTCTTGATTGTGAACTTTTAAATCCTTATCAAGCGATTGACGCAACAAAAAATGAACGGCATTTGATTCGGAATATCAGCGGACAACCGTTACGTCTTGGCGTTTATGTTGATTCCATTTATGACATCGGACGAATTGAAAATGTTCATTTTAATCCGTGGTGGAGTATAAAACCGAAATTATTCCGTTGGCAGATGGAAAATGGCGAGGCGTTTGTTTTTGGGCGTTCCGACTGGCAATATGTTCACAATACTTTTTGTTTCGGTTACAATGTCGGCTATCGGTTCATCGAAACAAAAAACGGAGTTTGTAACGGCAATTTTTCGGGAATCGGAGCCGACGATTGTTACACAGCGGTTGTGGTTGATCAATCCGCTCCAATGGGATTGCTCATCACAAACGGTGAATTTGTTTCGTTTCACGGACAAGACCCGACAATGGTTCGTGTTAATAACAAAAATCATGGAACGGTTCGGTTTTCCAATTGCGCTTTTTGGGGACCATGCCGACAGATTGCCGTTACAGATGGGCAGGGAACCGTCGGTTTTTCAGACTGTACGTTTGTGCAATGGGGTTTCAAAGACAAAGAAATCGGGCAGACCAACGACAATGACGGAGGGCTGAGCGGATTACCTGAAGAAAAAGAACGGGTTGAAACGCCGGCAATTCAAACATTCGGCGGCAATCTGATTATTCGCGGTTGTGAGTTTCAGGATAAAATGCCTCAAGTGTTAATCGGTGAAAATGTACGAAAAGCAATTGTTATAGGCAATCTGATTCGGGGTGAAGAACGAATTGAGAATAAAGCCGGAGAAAAATCAGGAATCATTATCCGCGATAACGTTTCAGGAAATTGAGGAAATGCAACACCTAATAATTCAATTTTTGTATCTATTCAGTAGAGTGTATTATCAGTTCATGTTACGCATTGGTTTGATTTAACGCCGTAGGCGTTTTATGTGAATAACCGCCGCCTGTTTCAGTAAATACCGAACCGGCGGTTATTCACATTGAACCCCTAAAGGGGTTGTTAGTTGTAATAAATCAATCGCAAAATGTAAAACCTCCAATCGAGTGAATAGATACTCTATTTTAAACAAAATAGACAGTTACAAGCCCACGCTGTCAACGTTCGGTAAATTCTGAATGATGAGAGATTCCCACTTAACTTTCAATTCAATGTTTAGAGATTTTCATCAGAACAATTGGTCGCCTGAGATCGAACATGAACTTCAACGGCTTTTGCAGATTGCGATTGCTGAGGATACGGATATTATTGGCGATTTAACGAGTCATGCTTTGATTTCGGAACAATTACACGGTTCCGCGTCAATCCGCAGCCGTGAAGACGGGGTTATGGCGGGAATTCAAGCCGTTGCGGTAATACTCCAAGCAATCAGCCCAACTCTCCACTGGCAACCGCTCATTGCCGACGGTTCACCTATTTCAGCCGGTGATAAAATCGGGCAAATCAATGGGCAGTTGCAAAGTATGTTAATGGCGGAACGTTTGGTTTTGAATTTGCTTGGTAAACTTTCGGGAATTGCGACCTTGACTCAAAAATATGTAGAGGCAGTTGCGGGAACTCCTGCAAAAATTTACGATACGCGGAAAACAACACTTGGTTGGCGACGATTGGAAAAATACGCTGTTCGTTGCGGCGGCGGACGGAATCACCGAACCGGTCTTTTTGACGCGGTGCTGATTAAAGACAATCATCTCGCAATCGGTCAAAGCAACAGCGGACATTTTACTCCGGCAGAAGCGGTTATCCAGACCCGTGAATTTTTCCGGCTTCACCCGAATTCTTTCCACTTTGAACGTTTGCCGGAATATTCGCTTGAATATCCAAAAGATTCGCTTGACTATCCAAAAGATTCGCCTGAAGATTCAAAAGATTCGCCTGAAGATGAAAATCAATTCGTTCCCTTTATACCGATTATCGAAATTGAGGTTGATACGTTGGAACAACTACAAGAGGTGTTACGGGTTAAACCGGATATTGTTCTTCTTGATAATATGCTGTTGCCGCAACTGATTCAAGCGGTGGAAATTCGAAACCGATTGGCTCCTGATGTGGAATTGGAAGCCTCCGGCGGAATTAATCTGAAAACTGTCGGAGCGGTTGCAACAACCGGAGTGGAACGAATCAGTGTCGGAGCCTTGACTCATTCCGCAATCGCTTTGGATTTCGGACTCGATTGGGAATAAAATAATGGTCAGGCGGATTATGTCCGAACTCGGAAATTACTACCGACTTGTTGTCCCTAACGGAACAGAAAAAAAGGAATGTTCACCGCTGCGGAATCGTTATGAATCATGACTTAATACTTAATCTTTTATTGTTCCTGCAATAAATGTAATTCGGCAGGATCAACAATCCAACCTCGACATTGGGGACTTCCGCAAAAACACTTTATCTCACGATCTGCGGGCCACGCATAATCTATCGTCAACTCGTCGCCGGGCATAATATCACAAATCGCCTCAACCCAAAGTTCCGCATCAGCATCGTCTTCAAATCGCATAACCTCTTGTAATGAATCTTGAGTTGAGTTTTGTAATGAATCTTGTGTTTCGTCGAGTTCGTTGTTGTCCCATTCAATTTCAACCGCAGCACCGTCTCCGTAAAAACAATCATCATCATCCGGCAATTGATTTTCCAACTCGTCATCGAAGTCGTTGTCGTTGTCGTCAGGTTCCAAATCTGTTTCCGAAAGTTCGCCGACTTCCAGCGGTTCTTCATTTTGGTCGTTATCGCGGACATACTGCATGATTTGGCAATTGGGATCACAAGAATGATTGAGATAACAGAATGGCGGACCCGGTTCCAAAACTTTACCGTCACCGGCACTGATACAATAATCACTGCTGTAATCGGGATCGTTAATAATAGTTCCCTGAATTCGTCCGAGCGGTGTTCCTTTAGGAATGAAGGCAAAAGCGAACACGCCCAACCCGTAAGAAACCTTGCCGATACGAACTCCGCTCGTAAAAACACGATCCAAATCCGATTCACTTCGTTGCATTGTTGTTTGTTAATTATCTTGCAAAACCGACCATTCGTAGTTTTTCGCAAAAACGTGACGGTAAAGATTAAAAGAACGCAATAGAACATTCACAAGGGCTAAAGTTTACACGAAATCGATGAACGTACAAGTTACCCGATTTAA
>JAIROD010000284.1 GCA_031257725.1 Planctomycetaceae bacterium
GTTATGTGTTGTTTTGCCTTGTTGCTACTAAGGTTGTTTTGTTTAGAAAATAAGGTTGAAAATAAGGTTTGGTGAAACGATGACGATACGTTTTGGAAATTCCACTGAAATATTACAACTATTTACTATGCTATTAACTAAAAAATATTAACTAAAAACTATTTAACTAACAATGAACACTATTATTGTAAAACTGGCATTTCGTGAATCCGGCATGTATATTGTACCGGTTATTCTGATGTTAATCGGTTATGTTTTGTTCCGGCAAGACCCGTTACAGTATTTTAATCTTGTCATAACATTACTTGGATCATTACTTGGTTTCTTTTTATCGTGGCGGAGTTTTGCGGATTACGGTCATGTCCGGGCGTTTCTGTTTTCGCGTTCCTATTCACCGACGCGTTTTTTCCTTGTTCGTTGGCTGTTCGGGCTTGGCGTGATTACGGTAACGGGACTTGTCCTTGCGGCGGTTCTTGCGTTGGGGGTTCGTCAAAGTGTTCAGCAAGGACTTTTTGCGAACGGTTGGTTTCCGATGATTCGATTTGAAGAGTTGCGGGTTTTGATGTGTTACAGTTTTGCGTCGCTGCTGACTTATCACACAACACTTTATTTTATGCTTGCCAATCGTTTCCGTCCGCCGGTTCGTCTTCACGGTTATTCACTTTGGGCAAGGCGGTTGGTAACTGTTTTTTTAATCCTTTACGGAGTTGCCGTTATAGCGATACTGACAATGTTTTTTATGAGTTGGAATAGCAATTACGGTATTCCGTTGTTTATTGTACCTTATTTGTATTTGATTTTTGGAATTCCGGCGTTGTTACAACTAATAATTGCGCCGTGGTTCGGAATTTATTGCTATAATAATCAAGAAATTGAAAGTTAATGTTTCCTATTATCTCCGATTAATGACGGAGTTTCGTTAGCGGCGAAGTTTCGTTAACGGCGGGGTTTCGTTAGCGACGAAGTTTCGTTAACGGCGGGGTTTACCCCGCGTTTGTATCAGATTAATTCGGGGATTTTATTTATTGTAACTTACAACAGAGTGCGGGGTGAACTCCGCCGTTAAACACTTAGCACGGGATAAATCCCGCCGTTAAACACGACCATGAAACACACCAATCATCCACCGTTTATATTCCGTTCCATGCTTTTATCGCTTTTTCTTCCGATATTTATTGCATTCGGAGTATTGATCCACGCCATACTAACATACGCTGACGATTCCCTTTGGGAAGAACAAGCGTTAATAGGCGGCATTCCGATTGTGTGGTTTTCTTGGTTTTTGATAATATTTCCGTTTTTGCTTGGGATTTGGCTTTTGGTGCGAGGTCAATGGCGATTGCCGGTTTTTGTTGCGGGAACATTGTATTTCGGAATATCGTTACTAAGTAATTTCGATTATTTGAAACAATACACACCGCCGGAAAAACGGATAATTCATTTGCATTCCGGTATTTACGAAAAAACGGATGTTTACTGCAACGGTGTTTATCTTGGTCAAACGCCGTTAAAAATTCGTGTGGAAGAATTGAAGGCGAAAGTCCCTGAATGGACGAATCCGCCGGAACAATATTGGTTTTACGAAAATTCTGAGCCTAATGTTTATACATGGATTCCTTGGGACGACTTCCGCGATAAAAAGCGTTTTTTAGAAGCAAGGGAATTGTCTGATTCTGTACAGCAATCAGGAACATTGTTTTTGTCTTCTATTCAAAAAAAGCAATCATTTTTGTATGATGCCGGTTGCCGTTATTGGTGGCGATTTGAAAATAATAAGAGTCGAATTTTAGCCGCAAAATCACCGCCTAACCACCAATATTTCCGCCAACCGTTTGAAGAAAAACAAGTTTATTATTTTTTAGATAATGAACGTGGTATTATGTTTGCTCCGTCTGCTGCAACGCATGCTTGGCTGTTGGTCAATGTTCTTGATAAACTTACGGAAGCGGAAAAAAACGAGTGGGACAAGCATGTCCTGAAATATTGGCAATTGTTTCGTGTTCCGCTAACGAACGCTTTAAAGCAAGAAGCCGAAAAATATCGTTTGAGAAATCCGGCGGATTCGCGAGCGGAATTATTTGAAACAGCATTAAATTCGACGGCACGATTGAAATATGGACTTTCCGATCCGCCAACCGAAGAGGAATGCCGCAGACTTTTGACAAACTGGGTTCAAGAATCATCCGACAAACGCCGACCTTTTGTAATTTCCAATCAATATTCTATGCGTATGGTTGATACCGATATTTCAGTTCGTGTCGAACCATATATAGAAGAATCTTTAATTGGTCCTGCTGTCCGATTAATGGGAGAAACGATTCGAAAACCGCTTGCGGAACAATGGAAAACGAACTATTATCGGTTTGAAGATGGTTGGGCGCCGCTGTTATATGTTTCAGGAAAAGATCGTGATGCGGAATATTTTAACGATTTTGTTCGTTATTTCGCAACAACTTACAACGGACAACTTGACCTTCTGGCAAATCAAAATGAGCGGGTGATTCCGTTATTCAAAACTTTTTTATATCGAAAATCAATCTTTGATTTATCACCTATTGGTGAAGATCCTGTTGATCGTTATCAATCGTTTGTTTCCGGATATTGTTGGGTGAACAATCCGTTATTGGAACCGATATACCGTGACTATATTGCTTATGCCCTTTCCTATCCGAACCATACCGAGTCCAGTTATGAACGATTAAACCGTTCTATTTTCAATGCAGTTTGGGTTCGAATCAATCGAGAAGAGACGGACAAAGACGAATTAGCGGTTTGGGTTAATTCTCTTCCGTTAAATCAGGTATTGAAAAATATATTGTTGCGAAAAATTAATGTAACACGCGGCGATGTAAAATTGTTTGCCGATCTTATTGCACGGGCGTCCGAATTTATGATTTGGGTGGAAACGAAAATAACTGCCGAAGACGTAAACCGTTGGTTTGCGGAAAATCCCAATGGAACGCTTAATAAATTTTATAAGGAATTTTCAGAAGAGCTTCGATTCGGTGTTAATCCTTACCTGCAAAATAGTTACAGAATATTGGACGGTAATATTGTGGATCAAAAAATTCAGGTGAACGACAAGGAATTTAGCGGATATTTTCTCACGGCTTTGCTGAATACCAATACGCCGGAGACACAAAAAACGATTAAACAACTTTGTGATAATGATATGGACAGAGGAGTTGTTTTATCGGCGATTATTCGTACCTTTTCGCCGCAGACAATGCTCGATTCCAATTCCGGCTCTACTAATTTTTTTGAATCCTTTATTGACTATCCTGATTTTATTTTTGATATTTTTGAAACATTAAAAGGTCGTGATGAAAAAAAGATGTTGGCTTTAAGGTTGGAATTTTGTCTATCGCCGCGAGTGGAACAAATTTTAGAAAAATGGTCACAGACGGAAAATCCGATAGAGCAGCAACGTTTTACTCATGCTCTTGAAAACTGGCGGAAACGAAAAGAAATTCAGGAACAAACAAAAAAATTGTTTCATGAATTGGTCGAAGAAAAAATCCTCCCCGATGATTTATTGACTCCGCAAACGCCTTGGGTTTGGAAAGACGGAAAATATGTACAAAAAAGTTCCCGTTAGCCCAAAACGTAACTGTCTATTTTAAACACGAAACACACGAAAAACACTAAATTTCACGAAATTTCACGAAAAGGATTTGTATCTATTCAGTAGAGTATATTATCAGCTCATGTTACGCATTGGTTTGATTTAACGCCGTAAGCGTTTTATGTGAATAACCGCCGCCAGTTTCAAGTAAATACCGAACCGGCGGTTATTCACGTTGAACCCCCTAAAGGGGTTGTTTCGTTGGGAACCTCTAATAATGCAGAATTTACCGAAAGTTAACGGCGTGGGCTTGCCCCGCGTTGTTAGGCTTAACCAAAAAACACGGGGTAAACCCCGTCGTTAACTATTAACTCTTTTAATACACCATAGGTGAGCAGTCATCACCATGAGTGTTGCGAGTAGTAAGAGCCAGGCGAAAGGTTGGAATTCTGTCCGTAATGTTTCTTCGTCAAACCAGTTTCCAACGGTTGCAGTGGTTAAATTCAAGAGGTTTGATTCTTCCGTCGAAAGAGTTCCGACCGCAAATTCATACGTTCCAGAGTTTGCCGTTACGCGGAAAATTCCCGTCTCCTCCGCAGGAATTTTAACCGGATTGCCGGAAACAGCAACAACCGTTTGCAGTTCACCCTGCGGCGGTTTGATTTCAATCGTTTCATCGCCATTTGCCGGAACAAATTCCGCCTCCGTACCAAGTTTCAAATTATTCACCGTCATACCAACCGTTTGATGACTTCGGTATTTCAAAATGTTCCAGATCAAAATCGGAAAAACCGATTCGGCGGTCAACGTCGAATGCCGATCATTGAGTTGAAACATCAATGTTCGTGAACCGTTGCGATGATGTTGTTCGGTGAAAAGCGGAACCGTACCCGCTGAAATAAGGGGCGTTCCGCTCATTTCCCGCGTTTCGCTGGCACTCCAAACAATACCGTCCAACGATAAGCCTGTGGTCAACGGACTGGAATGATCAACAATAAACGGTCCGACAAACGGTTTGATCATTGCAGAATCGGTTTCGGAAATAATGGAAACAAACCATGCCGGTGTTTCCGATGCCGGCGTTTCCGAAGCCGGTGTTTCCGGACGTTGCGTACCGAACACAATTTCAGGACGTTCCCGCACTATAATTGCCATTTCGGAAACCTCCACCGCTTTTTTAATCTTATCCGCAAGATCATCGGGAAGAACATTTAATTGGACACGAACCGGATGTTGTTTCGGCGGTAAAATGGTCAGACGGTTATCAATGGTCAAAATATCCTTGTCAAGCCGGACTTCGATAGAACCGGTATCTTTCGGAAGAACCGTTCGAATCAAATGGGTCTGACCGGATTCCAGCGTCCGGTTTTCCTGTTGAAAAAGAATACGCTGATTGTTCGATTCAACAATCGACATACGGAGAGATTGCGTTTTTTCACCAAGATTGGCAATTTCGAGAAGCAATCGGTCTTTGTCTTCCTGAAACACCCGACCGGCGTGAATAATTGCGAGATTATCAGCCCGCTTTCCATACGCTTTCCAAAGAACACGGCCTTCCGTAATTTCACCAACCGGTAAATGATCCGTAACAACAAGAATTTTTGTTCCCGGAGTTGAAATGTTGGCGGCAAGTGAAACAGAGATCTCAATATCCGCCGTCGGAGCAACACAACGCCATGATTCAAGAATTTCCCGCGCTTCGGTTGCATTTTTAGCACGACCGGGCAGAAGTTGCGGTTTAGTTCCGGCAATAATAAATTGTATCGGATAACCAATCGGCTGTGATCCGATTTGTGCCGCAAACATTCGGTGAAGATCATGAACAGCGCGTTTTTGACTTGTTTCTTCATCGCTTCCGGCAGTCATTGAGTAGGAAGCATCAAGAATAATCATCGTTGGTCTTCCCATTGATTCAATACGGAACATCGGTTGACTTGCGGCAATCGTCAATAGAATCAGCGCAAGAACTTCCAGAACAATAAGAAATGGTAATTGTAACCGTTGGATTCTCCGACCGCCTTGTGTTGCCCGGCTTCGATCAACCCAAAGGAACAAACATGAAACTTCATACCGGCGTGAACGTGTCCGGAAAAGATAAATGCCAAACACGATCGGTAATGAAATCAATCCTAAAAGCGCCCAAGGAACTGTTAGCATAAACTCAGTTTTGTCTTACTTAAAATTAAAATTAAAAGATTAAAGGTAATATATCAGTGAAATATTTTTTTTTAACTATTCAGTCGTTTCATCCGAATGACCACCCCTAGCCCCTCCTTCGGAGGGGCAGGGGGGGTAAAAAATAAACTTCAATCTCCGAAAAATTCCACTGATATATTACAAAAACTGAATTATTAGAGATGCCCTTGTGGAGTATTTTAAAAAATTCTTTCAAAAGGAAAAATCCCTGTTGACAATTTATTCGGTTCCATGTAAACTGTGAAACTATCAAATTCACAGTTCGCATCTTTTTACCGTATTGTATTGCGGTAGGCGAATGGTGATGATTTCAATGAAACCTTATAAAATAAGGAGATTGACAATGAAAAATGTAGTGATGTGTTTGGTTGGGATTTTGGTGTTTTTCGTTGAAAAATGCCAATTGTTAAAATGGGCAAGACAGGGGGGGGGGGCTAGATGTAGAGAAAAGGAAAGAATTGAGAGTGAAAAGTGTTCGGTTTTCCAACGGTTTTCCGCAAAATTCCCACCTCTTTCCAATGCATTACGGTTCGGCTTTACATTAGTCGAACTTCTTGTGGTGATTGCGATTATCGGCGTGTTAATCGCACTTCTGTTACCGGCGGTTCAGGCTGCCCGTGAAGCGGCTCGAAGAATGCAGTGCCAAAACCATCAAAAGCAGATTGCTCTCGCGCTTCACAACCACATTGATATTCACAAAAAATTTCCGTGTGGAGTAACAATGGGGTACAACCCGAGCAACAAATCACAATGGTGTACCACCGCAATGCAAACGGGAAAGAGCGCAGTCGGTTGGGGAACGCGGATACTTCCGTTTTTGGAACAAACTCCTCTCTACGACTCAATTATACAGAAATTTACAGATGCCGGTTGGACGCAGAGTATGGTCACCGACTGGAATGCAAACATCTCTGCTATTGTTGGTAACGATATTAAATCGACGATTGTCTCAGCATGGCTGTGTCCATCATGTCCCCAAAAATCTCGTATCGATAATGGAGGCGGCTATTATATGGCAAAGGGCAACTATGTCGGTTTAGCTGGTCCATGGCGACTCGGGAGAGCCAACCGGCGCGACGTCAGTACACCGGGGAATTACGGTGGCGATACCGGCGATACCTTTGATAATAACCGTTACAAAACACTTGCGGAAAAACAGACGAGTTGTGATTTTGGCGATTACGGCGGGTTATTTTGTCAGGGACATCCGCAATACGAAAACCAATCCGGTTTCCAACCCGGTCTTGAAAGTATCACGGACGGTACATCAAATTGTCTGATGATTTCTGAACGCGATGGAGATGTTGTCAATACGACTATCGGTGAGCGCTACCCTGGTACTTGGTTTGGTCCCGGAATTCCGCATGCTGTCAACGATGTTACCTTCTCGACTTATTATTCCATAAATACGAAAACGCCTAATTCTCCCGATTACCCGTCTCATAGTTGTGCGGCGAGTAAGCATTCCGGCGGTGTGAATGTGGTGCTAGCGGACGCTTCAGGACGTTTCGTTTCAGAAACGATTAACACGACGGTTTGGCGTTATTACGGCGATAGGTCAGACGGTACCCCTGTCGCATTGCCATAACGCTAAATAAACAAATATACCAAAACTGCTTTAAAATTCCCAAAGCCTGAACACAGAAGCGTAGCATCGCGAAGCGGTTGTTCAATGGCGAAGCCTACCGCCCATACCGGCTACGGTATATCACGACAAAAATGTGTGCCGGATAACGTTTTCAAACAGCGTTCGACACACATTGATAACCAACTTAAACAATTTTACAAAGCATAGTAACAATGAAAAAAACTATTTACCTTATTTTTGTATCAATTCTCTTTCTTGGCTGTTCGCAAGGCGTAGTGCGGGTCAGTATTGAAGGAACTGTAACTCTTGACGGCAATCCGGTTGCGGACGTTAAAGTGATGGTACGTCCTGAAGCAGGACCCGATGCAGGCGGAAAAACCGATGCGAATGGAAAATACATCATCCCCAAAAGCGAGGGACCGATGGCAGGTAATGTCCAGATTATGGTTGAGAAATTTACCGAAATCGAAAATAAAGCCGGCGATGGAAAAACGGATACCGTTTTCGTTCCGGCTCTTCCGCCAGATATTCAGAATAAGCATAAACCTTTCACTATCAAAAACGGAAACAATATCATCGACATTAAACTTGAAGAATGGAAATGATAGATACCGTATAACAATTCACAGGATTGTTAAGACGAGTCCCTTGCACTTGAGTTTTTGGTTTTGAGACTGTGTTATACTTCTCACTCTTGAAAATTCCGTTTTCGTTTCGAAATAGAACTTCATTAAAATCACCCCGAAGGGGCAAACCGCATTAGCGTAGGGCAACGTCTTACGTAACAAATAATAAAACATCAAAGCCCTGTAAGGGCAGCATATTTAGTTAATAGTTGATAGTTTATAGTTGATAGTGTTCGCAAGCATACTATTTACCGAAACGTTTTTAATCCGCTTGCGAACTATTCACTACTGCCAAGTGTCCTAATTCCGGTTGAATAAGTTCTAGTGCTAAGTGTCCTAATTCCACTTGAATAACAGCCGCCCCCACCCTCCTTTTTTCCTTTTTAGCTCATTTTAACGACCCAACCACCTCAGTAGCCCGAATTGCCCCCCACAATCAA
>JAIROD010000367.1 GCA_031257725.1 Planctomycetaceae bacterium
TTTCCTCCGAATGACCACCCCTAGCCCCTCCGAAGGAGGGGAATAATTCCCCTCCTTCGGAGGGGCAGGGGTGGTAAAAAATAAACTTCGATCTCCGAAAAATTCCACTGATATATTACAAAGTCCCGCAGGGACGACACTTTTAAAACTTTTAGTCATTTTTTAGCCAATTGGTGTTTTCAGCGTATCCCGTGTTGAAAACATAAGTAAATCCAATGATTTCTAAGTGAAAATTTCAAAAATTTCAAAACAGTAATCGAATAGACTCGCTCAATAAAGTGTCGTCCTTGCAGGACTAATAAAAAATTAAAATAGACAGTTACGAATTTTTGGGAGATTAAAATGTCAGACTTGGAACGAACATTACAACCATTTATAGAAAAGATATCAAAGAGTTTTCGTGTTCTTTTGTTGAATGGTCAACGGCAAGTTGGAAAATCGACCTTGCTTCAAAATATTGCTCAAGGCACCAATCGCGGCTATGTTTCATTAGACAACCTGAAATTTCGGAAACTGGCGCAGAGTGACCCCGAATTATTCCTGCAAGAAAATCCGCCGCCGGTAATTATTGACGAGATTCAGTATGCACCGGAACTTTTTCCGTACATTAAAATCTATGTCGATGAACATCGGGACGAAAAGGGAGCGTTTTGGTTGACCGGTTCGCAAAAATATAAACTGATGGAAAATGTTCAGGAATCACTTGCCGGTCGTATTGCTATTGTTAATTTGATGGGATTGTCTTATTGTGAAAAAATAAAATCACCCTTTTCAAGTAAACCGTTTTTGCCGTCGGAAACGAAACGGAAAGATAGTAAAAAGTTGACGGTTCAGGCAGTTTACCAACGAATCTGGGAAGGTTCGTTGCCGGAACCAATTGTTAATAAAAAAATTGATCGGGAAATCTATTATGGTTCTTACGTACAATCGTATATTGAACGCGATGTCAGAGATTTTTACAATATATCGAAACCGATTCAATTTTTTGATTTTATCACCGTTGTCGCCGCGCAAACCGGACAATTATTAAATTACACTTCCTTAGCGAATGATATTGGCATTGATGTAAAAACAGCGCAATCCTGGATGGGAATTTTGGAACGTTCGGGGCTGGTTTATTTATTGCACACTTATTCGCCTAATATAACCAACCGTATTATTAAAACGCCAAAGATGTATTTTTTGGATACAGGGTTGGCTGCGTATCTGACCCAATGGCTAACGCCGGAATCTTTAATGAACGGAGCGATGGCGGGAGCAATTTTAGAAACATACGTTCTGGGAGAAATCTTAAAATCTTATTTACATAACGGAAAAGAGCCGATGATGTATCTTTACAGAGATAACGGCCAAAACGAAATTGATCTTGTTTTGGAACAAAACGGAACTCTTTATCCAATAGAAATCAAAAAAACCGCCAATCCCGATTTAAATAATTTTAAAAATTTTAACTTGCTGACAAAACTTAAAAAGAAAGTCGGACTTGGCGCAGTAATCTGTTTACAACCGGAACACATGGCGTTGTCCCGTGAAGTTGTGTCTATTCCGGTGTGGGAAATATAATATTCGTACATGAGTATCCCATGATAAGCCGAATAGTATCAATAGGTTATGACTGGTTGCATTATTGTTTTTTGTAATTTTTCTGATTATTTCAGAATTTGGGGGGCATCAGTGATTGGAGAATAATGCCAATTTTCGTCCCGTTAGGGACGCCCTATTGGTAGAAAACAGTATAACAAAAATGATTCTTACTCATCGAATTGTCCTGCAATGGTTTGACCGCAGAACCGGCAACAAGATTCATTGTCAATATTATATTCGTCAACACGATAACGTTGACGTGAAATAACCGCCTGACGGCATTGCGGACAGTAAGTTGTTTGACCTGCCGGATCGTCAATATTGCCCGTGTAAACAAAACGAAGTCCCGCTGAAATGGCAATCTCACGTGCAAGAAACAATGTCTGTACCGGTGTTGGCGACAACATGGTCATACGGTATGCCGGATGAAACGCGGAAAAATGAATCGGTGTTTCCACCCCAAGATTGTGAACCAACCACTGTGAAAGCAATTCGAGTTCTGTTGCCGAATCATTAAGAGTTGGAATCAGAAGCGTTGTAACTTCAAGCCATGTACGTGATCGGCGGGCAAGATAACGTAATGTCTCCAAAACCGGTTCCAACCGGCTTTGACAATAGGTTGAGTAAAATTCACCCGAAAACGATTTAAGATCAATGTTGGCGGCATCCATCAGATCAAAAAACTCTTCGCGTTTTTCTTCGGAAATAAAACCGTTGGAAACCGCCACCGTTTTAATCCCTGCCCGGCGGCAAAGCCGAGCGACATCAAGAGCGTATTCCAACCAAATAACCGGTTCATTGTAAGTAAACGCAACACTTCGACATTGAAACCGTTGGGCTTGCTCAACAATTTGTTCCGGTGTTGCTGCCGTTTGAAGTAGTGATAAATCCCGTGAACGCGCGGTTGTCCAGTTTTGACAGAACCGGCAGTTAAAATTACAACCAATAGAACCAAACGACAAAACCTGTGAACCCGGATAAAAATGGTTCAACGGCTTTTTCTCAATCGGATCAACCGCTAAACCTGTTGTCCGACCATACGAAAGTAAAACGATCGACCCGTTCCGGCATGTCCGAATACCACAGAATCCGAGTTGACCTTCTTCAATCGCACAGGAACGCGGACAAATATTACACAACGCCATTCGATTTGGTGAAAACAAAAAAACCGTCGGATCAATCCATTGAGCCGGCGGTGAAACTTCTTCATCCGTCACAAAATGCCGGTTAAGAAGAGGAGAAAGAAATCCGTTTCTTTCCCTTAAAATTTTCGAAGCGTTCCTCCGCATCCTGCTTCGGAATTCACTACGCAGATCGCAGGTCAAGCATTAAAGCCGCCCCAAATGCAAATCCGATTATCGTCAGGCATCCCTGCGTGACATCATTTTCATGATTGCAAAAGGATATGAAAAATTGTTGTTTCAGTCAAGATGAATTTTTGACCTTTTTCAATTTTTTTCAAAAATTGTCTTCCTCTCACAAAAATTAAGAAGTATCCGGTTTAATTTAGGTATTTTGGATATTTTAAGTAGTCCAAAGTAGTCCAAAATATTCGCAATTCCAACCAAAATCCATTGGGAATCTCTCCATAATTCAGAATTGGCCGAAAGTTAACGGCGTGGGCTTGCCCCGCGTTGTTAGACTTAACCCAACAACACACGGGGTAACCCCCAAATAACAGGCGTATT
>JAIROD010000470.1 GCA_031257725.1 Planctomycetaceae bacterium
ATAAAATGACGTGTCATATAAAATTGCCCTTTCCTAAAAAATATTCAGAAAAATTAATCCTTATTAATCGTAATTATTCAGTAGATTGGTCATTCGATGGTAGGCAAACACCAAGTCCGGCCGTCCACAGGGGCAAGTTGCCTATCGGCAATGCAACAGCGGGTGAAAACTCTTCGGCGAAGGGGGGTATGCTCGTCCCTAACGGGACAAAAAACTGAGCTATTCACCGCTGCCAAATAGTAATTAAAGTTTAACACACTCGCTTTCAAGTTTAAAGCAGGTGATTTAAAGTTCAGAGCTGCGACCAGAATGTTGCAATATCAATCCGACAACCTTCCGGTTGCGGCTCTGAAGTTCAAAGCGTCTGCTTTTGAGTTGCCGCTATTCAATAACGGTGAATGTTTCTTTTTCTGTCCCGTAGGAACAACATCTTGGGGGAATTATGTGCCAACCACAAATTATTCAACAAAAAATTCAACAACTTAACAAAATTCCGAAAAATACCACAATAAATTAGTTGCAAAAAACATGAGAGATATGCGTAAACTCTTAATATACAAGAAAATTCGAAGATTATAGCGGTATTACGTATTTAGGTGTATATGGGATTATTAGAAATTCCCGTTAACTATTTAACATGATATCGCGAGTTAAAAATGCGGGGATCGAAAGGGTCTTTGTTTTGGGAAAAATCATCAGTTGGCGGTAAATCCAAAGAGGTTGATGTTGTTAAATTGGATGAATTAGATGGATTAGATAGAAAATCAGAACTATTCAAGCGAGTTGCCATGTAATTTGACGGAAGAGCCGAAAATGTTCCCGCCGGAATAGAATCTGAATTGGATGGAACTAAAAATGCGGTTGGAGTTTCCGGCTGATTTGTTTTCGAGACCGGATGATTAACAATCATCGCCTCACGAAGTGCCGGAGGTAAAACTTCTCCCTTCAGCGGTAATTCCGATTCCTTTTTGTCCGTCTGAACATCATCATTCTTGTGAGCGGCAATTTGTGAACGGTATTCCGTCGGCAATTCCTTAGCCGCCAACCGAACCCATTGGACAATATTATTATATTGTGTCGATTCAACACTAAACGCCGCTTTCGCCCCGCCATGATAACTGACCAGAACCGAAAGTAATTGGCTTTCCGCCGGATAATCCAAATCAATCCATTGAAGAACAGAACGAAGATTACGGTAAGTGGTATTACCAAGCGTATGGCTGGGAATACTGAGCTTAAACTGATTTTCACTGACCGAACCATGACAATCAGCCGCAGCACAACGTGAAATAAGTACCGGTTGAACCTTTTTCGCAAAAGAATCGACAATTGGTTTCGGGATTCCGTTGACCCAGCGGGTGATCCCGGTATCACCCGATTCGCCCGAAGACGAAGCCAACACCGTTCGAATATTCGATAAACCATTCGGCAATCTCGTTTCCGAATCATGCAACATCTCCAAACGTTTTCGGATGACATCGGCTAATAGAGAATTGGGTGCGGTTTGTAATGCCCGTTGGTATTCGGCAATACCTTGTTGCTGCAATTTGTTGTTCAAACACCATTCCGCTAACTTGATTAAGTCATTACAATCCTTACTATTAACAGTTCCTCTTTTGTAGTGATAAACATCTTCGCGTGTCGTGCCGACAAATTCCACATTGGCAACCGGAACCGACATGGTACCGAAATTGGTTTTGAGCAGATACTGCTTTCCGTCATTGGCCGCCGTTCCTTCTGTCAGAAAACCGGTTCGCAGTAAATAAAACCGCGACGTATTCTCCTGATTGGCAGGAATTGCTGTTGACCATTCGCCGTTGCTTCCCTGTGACCGATAACCGTTCCAGCCCAAATCTTGAGCATGAAGAAACGGCATAACAAACACGAAAACACCCCAATAAATAAGAAATTGGGTTTTTCTGTATAAAACAACCGGCAAGTTTGGCATCATTTTACTCAACTCAATATTTCAATTTAATCACGCAACAGAACCGTCTGAATACTTCTTCAGGCGGTGAATATTCACAAAAAACATCCCTCATGTCAAGAGCAGTTTTGAATATTCGTTGACTGGCAACCGAAAATAATAACTTTGGTAGAACGATTCAGTCGTGGTAAATGTTTCTTTGTAACGATTCAGTCGTGGCGGTTAGTGTATTGGACAACCCCTTTTAATTGATAGGGGTTGTCCGAAAAAATGGATCGCTCCTCAATTTCAATTCATCAAACATAAAATGCACAACTGAATAGTTACGTTTCTTTTTCTGTCGGCGACATTCTTTCAATTATTCACGGTCAAGGGGATTGAAAATTACACAAAGATAGAGAAAATAGTATTTTGTTCCTCTGTTTCCTGCTTTTGAATTTGCCGGAAGACTATTTTGGGGAAACGAATTTTTACTTCACCGTTTAGTTCAACGTACCATATTTAATATTGAGTCTATTTTATGGATATTCCGGTTTTTAGTTTATTTGGTTTGATTTTTCAATGGGATATTACGGTCATTCTAATACCGGCGGTCTTGGGGATGACGGCAATGACGGTTTGGCTTTGGCAAAAACAATTTCGCTTCACGCCCTTGATCGGAATTTGGTTGTTGTTCCTGCTAATCCTGTCCATAGGACTTTGGCAAGTTTACAACCAAGAATCCGGTGAGATTGTGAAAAATACGTTGAGTGATACGGAATGGAACCAAATGATGCAAAAAATTCGTTGGGGAGCATTGCTGTCCCTGATTTTACTCCTCACTCTTTACATGTCGGCAGTCTATTTCATTGCCGTTTTATATCACTCCGTTAAACATCTTACCGAAACGAATCGTGAACTGATCAACGCTAAAAAATCAGCCGATATTGCCGCCAAAGTTAAAAATGATTTTCTGGCAAATATGAACCACGACATCCGCACTCCAATGAATGCGGTTATCGGATTTACCGATATTTTCACACAACGCGCTTTGCAAAGCGGTTATGTTGAAGAATGGGAAGGATTTAATGGAATTTTGGAAATCATTCAAAAAAACAGCCAAGATTTATTAACAATCATCAATGATTTTCTTGATTTTTCACAAATCGAAGCCAACTTACTTCAAATCGAATCGGTTCCCATGTCCGTCAAACAATTGATTGACGAAATCCAACAACGGGAATTGCCTAAAACGGAGGAGAAAAATTTGAAATTTTCTGTTCGATACCATGAACCTTTTCCTGAATTGATTTTGGGTGATCCTGTCCGGTTGCGGCAAATTATCCTCAATCTGACCGATAACGCCGTTAAATTTACGTCAAAAGGAAAAATAGAAATCCA
Source organism: Planctomycetaceae bacterium (assembly GCA_031257725.1). Taxonomy (GTDB): domain Bacteria; phylum Planctomycetota; class Planctomycetia; order Pirellulales; family Thermoguttaceae; genus WRKP01. The sequence goes on from JAIROD010000470.1 coordinate 3,308, forward strand.
TTGTGAAATGTTAAAAAATTCCGGTTCGGAATCCCCAACCAAATCGCATAAAATCAAAATCAATGGACAACAGACCTGTCCCGAAGCAACAATATTGAAAATCAATGTTTTGGACACCGGTATCGGAATTTCACCGGAACAGATGGAATATCTTTTCCAACCTTTTGCGGTGGATCATTCCTTAACACGTGAATTTGGCGGGACTGGTTTGGGGTTAAGTATTGCCAAACGTTTGGCGCAATTGATGGACGGCAATATTTCGGTGAAAAGTGAGCCGAATGTCGGCAGTGTTTTTACGTTGATGTTGCATGTTTATTTGCCGTCGAAACAGGAATCGGCAACCATTATCGAAAAGAATTTTATTAAAAATTCCATTGACGGTTCACCTTCCGGCTCTGATTCGGATACTCACAAACCGGTCAATGCCGACCTACCGGAATCGGAGTCTGGTCAACAGCCGCAACAACCGCTGAAAAATATTCGGATTCTTCTTGTGGAAGACATGCAAATCAATCAACTGGTTATTTCAACGCAACTCCGCAATGCCGGTGCGGAGGTTGAAGTTGTCGGTAACGGAGAATTGGGAATACAAAAAATAACTCAGGATACAGAGAATGGTCTTTTTTTCGATGTTGTCCTGATGGATATGCAGATGCCGGTTAAAGACGGGTATGAGGCAACTGCCCAACTCCGATCACAAGGTTACAATCGTCCGATTATTGCCGTTACCGCGCATGCCTTAACCGGAGACCGTGAAAAAACAATCGAAGCCGGTTGCAACGATTACATCTCTAAACCTGTTGAAAGAAAAATCTTAATTGAAACTATTAAAAAGTATCTGTAACTATCCCGCACCCTTAGCGAATTAGTAACTGTCTATTTTGTTTTAATTTTTTAAACACGAAACACACGAAATTTCACGAAAAGGATTTTATGTAATTTTTAGTGTGTTTTGTGAAATTTAGTGTGTTTCGTGTTTAAAATAGTACAGTTACACGGGAATCTCTCATCATTCAGAAATTTACCGCAAGTTAACGGCGTGGGCTTGCCCCGCGTTGTTCGACTTAACCCTAAAACACGGGGTAAACCCCGTCGTTAACTATTAACTATCAACTATTGGGAATCTCTCATCATTCAGCATTTACCGAAAGTTAACGGCGTGGGCTTGCCCCGCGTTGTTCGACTTAACCCTAAAACACGGGGTAAACTCCGTCGTTAACTATTAACTATCAACTATTGGGAATCTCTCCTCATTCAGCATTTACCGCAAGTTAACGGTGTGGGCTTGCCGTGCGTTTTTGAGAAGACAAAATGGATTTTACGGCGATTTCAACACGATTTTTGTCGATACTAAACCGATAGTAATACAGTAAATCCCTGTATTACAAGGGTAAGAATATAAAATGAAATAGTTCGGTAAATTTTAACGGCTGCCGAATGTTTTCCATGTTCATCTAACTATTGGAATTCTATGTTTCGTTCCATTTTCTCTCAAAAACCGGAAAAAAAAACGAGTCGGTCATTGCGTTTTGAATCGCTTGAATTTCGGGAATTGTTAAGTATTTCGGCAACGGAAGTTCCTCAACCGGCATTTGAACCCGCCGAATCCGTTTGTGTTAATACTTCCAATGTTTCGGAATCGTCCGGTGTTTCGGAATCATCAACTATTTTGAAATCGTCAGGCGTTTCAGGGGAGTCCGAATCCATCAGTACAGAACAAATCCAATCGGCAACCGTTTTTGTACCGCTGGCGGCAGATACTACGGTCAATCTGGCGCCGCCGAAATCCGCCCGACCGGCGTACAAAGCCACGCCGACAACATTGGAAATTTATTGGAGTTCTCCTGTTGCCACCAAAACACTGAATATTTCGGAAATTACAGGATTTGAGATTGTTGTACGAAATTCTAAGACAAAAGAACAAATTGGCAATACGATTCCGGGTGATAAGGATGATCGTTCTATTTTGCTGGAAGGGTTGGAGGTTAAAACACGTTATGAGATTACGATCACTTCCTGCGGTGGTACGGGAACTTCCAACGCCAAAGCCGCTCTCAAAGTTAACGCCACAACAGCGGCGTTTCCCGCAATCACTGCAAGAGCATCAAATTTAACACTGACTTCCGCCAATTTAACAATCACAGACAAAGATAAAGTGATTCCGTTTGTTGACGGCAAAACAACGAAAACCTATACAATTGAATACGTTGAAAAAACTGCCTCAACTCCGAATTGGAGTGATGCGTCAACCAAAACTAAAACTATTGATCCTGGTGCGTTGGTTCAGGATGTGAAAAAGGGAACGGTTGTTGTCAAGATTGATGGTCTGAAGCCGGGCGTTCAGTATTTTTTCCGTGTCAACTCTTCCTACAGCGACGGTGTAACAGACATCGCTGTTGTCGGACGACATTCCACATTAAAAACCGCCACACTGCCGGCAACAACGATTTCAAAAACTTTCTTTTCACTCAATAAAACAAATTACGAACTTGCTCTCGGTTTGAACGGAAAAGTTGCCAACATTAACAAACTCGATAGCGGTACGACAATCAGTTTTTCGCTGTGGGTTTCAACTGCTACTAAGGTTGAGAAAGGAACGGGAAAACTGGAAGAGGCACAAAGTATTACTTCATTAAGTTTCACTACGGTTGATTCCAAAGGAGTATTTTCGATGGAACCGATTGATCTTCAATTGCTGATTGATGCTTTAGGGGCTGCAAAAATGCTTGCCTCCAAAACCATTTCTATTCAACTGGAAGTTTCTTTCAACGGAATCGCAACAACTGCCTATTCTAAAATGGTGAAAATTTCCATGCCCGCATGGTACAATATTTAAACAACTTCGTAACAGTCTATTTTTATTTTCAACCTATTAATTAATAGTTAA